>NZ_MVOJ01000008.1:0-202030 GCF_002018845.1 Pseudomonas sp. MF6394 | reverse complement strand
TTACCCAGAAATCCCCCCTAAAGGCCTGGATCATGAGCAAGCAACCCTCCCTGAGCTACAAGGACGCCGGTGTAGACATCGACGCCGGTGAAGCATTGGTCGAACGCATCAAGAGCGTCGCCAAGCGCACTGCGCGCCCTGAAGTCATGGGTGGCCTGGGCGGTTTTGGCGCCCTCTGCGAAATCCCGGCCGGCTACAAGCAGCCTGTACTGGTGTCCGGCACCGACGGCGTGGGCACCAAGCTGCGCCTGGCCCTGAACCTGAACAAGCACGACAGCATCGGCATCGACCTGGTCGCCATGTGCGTCAACGACCTGGTGGTGTGCGGCGCCGAGCCGCTGTTCTTCCTCGACTACTACGCCACCGGCAAGCTCAATGTCGAGACCGCTACCCAGGTCGTGACCGGCATCGGTGCTGGCTGCGAACTGTCGGGTTGCTCCCTGGTGGGCGGTGAAACCGCTGAAATGCCAGGCATGTACGAAGGCGAAGACTACGACCTGGCCGGTTTCTGCGTCGGCGTGGTGGAAAAAGCCGAGATCATCGACGGTTCCAAAGTAGCCGCGGGTGACGCCCTGCTCGCCTTGCCATCGTCCGGCCCGCACTCCAACGGTTACTCGCTGATCCGCAAGATCATCGAAGTGTCCGGCGCCGACATCGAGAACATCCAGCTCGACGGCAAGCCACTGACCGACCTGCTGATGGCGCCGACCCGCATCTACGTCAAGCCACTGCTCAAGCTGATCAAGGACACCGGCGCTGTCAAGGCCATGGCCCACATCACCGGTGGCGGCCTGCTGGACAACATCCCGCGCGTCCTGCCAAAAGGCGCCCAGGCGATTGTCGACGTGGCCAGCTGGCAGCGCCCGGCAGTCTTCGATTGGCTGCAGGAAAAAGGCAACGTCAACGAAACCGAAATGCACCGCGTGCTCAACTGCGGCGTGGGCATGGTGATCTGCGTTGCGCAGGAACACGTTGAAACCGCACTGAACGTGCTGCGTGAAGCCGGCGAGCAACCTTGGGTCATTGGCCAGATCGCCACTGCTGCCGAAGGCGCAGCCCAGGTTGAACTGAAGAACCTCAAGGCTCACTGATGCCCCAGACCTGTGATGTCGTGGTGCTGCTTTCCGGCACCGGCAGTAACTTGCAGGCCCTGATCGACAGCACGCGCACCGGCGACAGCCCGGTGCGCATCGCTGCGGTGATTTCCAACCGCAGCGACGCCTACGGTCTGCAACGCGCCCGTGACGCGGGTATCGATACTCGCTCCCTGGATCACAAGGCGTTCGACGGTCGCGAGGCCTTCGACAGCGCCTTGATCGAACTGATCGACGCCTTCAAGCCCAAACTCGTGGTCCTTGCCGGTTTCATGCGCATCCTCAGCGCAGATTTCGTCCGGCACTACGAAGGGCGCCTGCTCAATATCCACCCTTCCCTGCTGCCCAAGTACAAAGGCATGCACACCCACCAGCGCGCCCTCGACGCCGGCGACAGTGAGCATGGCTGCAGCGTGCACTTTGTGACCGAGGAACTCGATGGCGGGCCTCTGGTCGTACAGGCAGTGGTTCCGGTAGAGTCAGGCGACTCGGCGCAGACGCTTGCGCAACGGGTTCATACCCAGGAACACAGGATTTACCCGCTGGCTGTTCGCTGGTTTGCCGAAGGACGGTTGATTCTTGGCGACCAGGGTGCATTATTGGACGGCCAGTTACTCGCGGCCAGCGGCCACTTGATTCGAACCTAGGAGATTTTATGCGTCGCGCCCTGCTTTTCGCTTTTGCGCTGTTCGCTTTGCCTGCCGTACAAGCGGCAGACCTTCACCCCTTCTCCGTCAGCTACACCGCCGACTGGAAACAACTGCCCATGAGCGGTTCGGCTGAACGCAGCCTGGCCAAGAATGGCGACGGTACCTGGACCTTGAATTTCAAGGCCTCGATGATGATTGCCAGCCTGACCGAAACCAGTGTGATCCTGTTCGACAAGGACACCCTGCAACCCAAGAGCTACAGCTTCGAACGCGGCGGCCTGGGCAAGGCGAAGAAGATCAACCTGGATTTCGACCAGAGCGCCAAGAAAGTCACCGGCTTTGAAAACAAAGACCCGGTCAATGTCACGCTCGAAAGCGGCATGCTCGACAAGTCCACCTATCAACTCGCCCTGCAGCGTGATGTGGCTGCGGGCAAAAAGAGCATGAGCTACCGCGTGGTTGAGGGTACTGATACCGATACCTACGACTTCCGCGTGATCGGCTCGGAAAAAGTCCAGACCAAGGTCGGTTCGATCGACGCGATCAAGGTCGAGCGCGTGCGCGACCCGTCGCAGAGCAAGCGCATCACCCAGATGTGGTTTGCCAAGAACCAGGGCGGCATCCTGGTTGCCCTGCGTCAGGTTGAGACCGATGGCAAGGAATACAACATCATGCTGCAGGATGGCACTGTTGACGGTAAGGCCGTCAAGGGTAGCTGATTGGGCTGATGTGCTGGAAAGAGCCTCGCTGAATGCGGGGCTTTTTTTTGCCTGGCATTTTTAGGAGGAGCCACTACCGCTATCGCAGCATAGGTATCTACACAACTTCGGTACGACGCTAAACCTGTGGCGAGGGAGCTTGCTCCCGTGACGACCGGACAGCCGACGCCCATCTATCTGGCACCCCGCGATCAACCTGTGGGAGCGGGCTTGCTCGCGAAGACGGCCTAACAGTCAACACAGTTGGACCGGGTACATATCCGTTATTTAGGTAACGGCCACCTAGGGTTCCGCTCTGACAGCGGCTCACTTTTGAAAAGCGCAAAAGTAAGCAAAACGCTCTTGCCCCACCACTCGGCACCTCGCTTAGGCTCGGTGTGCCCGTAATCCGCCAGAGATTTGGGGGGCCGCCGCCACGCGCCATCCATGGCGCGGGGCGGCTAAACCGGCATCCCTGCCGGTTTACCCCCCAAATCCCTGTCGAATTCCGGCCAGCGTGGTTTAACGGGGCGCTTAAGATCAAAATCAAAAGCAGATCAAGAGCGGCTCGCTTCGCATCGTGGTTACCGTCTGCTGCTACAGCCTACAAAGTTGTGTAGATACCTATGGCTTGCCTGCGATGGCGGTGCCGAGGTCAACCTGGCCGCCCGGAACATGAAACTTTTGTCATAAAGCCCCGGTGGTGGCGACGCAATGCCTTGGTTTACGCGGCCTCCAGCATTGTTGCGCTTCCTGCAATGAATTATTGCGCGCAAAATCAGTTTACTTAGCAAGCTAACAAATCATATAACAGAGGCCTGCGACGACTTGCCGCAGATCAACCAGAGATTGGAGCAAACAGATGACTGTAAAAGTAACTGAACGCGACGATGAACATATGTCCCATGAGGCCGTAGGCCACGGGATTCACATCTGGGATGTCCATCAGCAAGACGTATTGGTCGGCATGTTTCACAACGAGAGCGACGCCCATAATTATAAAAACGAGCTCGAAACTCTCGAACTGCAACGCCAGGCAAAAAGCTCCTGAAGCTCTGAAATCATGTTGACGCCCGGCCCACGCAGCCGGGCCGTCTACAAGAAACCGCGCCTTTGGAGCGCGGTTTTTTTGTCAATAATCGCCATAAATTAATGTAACAAAAACACACACAAATAATGATTCTCGATATCATTCGTGCACCTTTCATTCAGGCTCACGAATCAGGGAATCAATTAGATGCATGGAAACAGCAGCAAGCCAGAAAACGCGTTACTGCAACGCTGGAGCGAAGCACTTGCCACCGAGCAATTTCAGGCCAGCCACATCAGCCTCCAAGCCCTGATCAAAACGCTGGCACCCGCCGCCGAACGTAGCTTCCAACGCCTGATCCAAGCTTTGTTTCGTGAAAGCCTGCTGGACCCCAGCACCCTCATTTATGACGAACATGGGCATTGCTCACTGACACTGCCTTGCCAGGCCCGACTGCGTTTCGAACATTTGCGTCCTGGCCGCATGGCAAGCTGGGACCTGCGCGGCGAAGTCATCCTGTTGCGCCAAGGCCAGCCCGAACAGAAAATCCAGTTCCCCTCACAGTTGTTGACGTTGCTTAACGCCAGCCTTGAGTCGCCTGCCGACCGGGAAGTGCTCAACCGCCTCAACGTTGAGATCGACGACAGCTTCATCAACGACACCTTGTGCCTGGCCTTCCATGAGCAATGGACGCTCAAGTTGCAGGCGTCCATGGACCCAGTGCATCAAGACAACCTGCTGAGTCATCTCAAAAACAGCCCGAGCGTTATCAACCCGACTTCCGTGCTTGAACAGTGGGGAACATTGGGTCACCCATGGCACCCCAACTACAAGACCAAGCTGGGCCTGAATACCGAGCAAGTCATCGACTATTCGCCAGAGTTCGAAGCACGCTTCCCGGTGCTGCTGTGTGCGCTACATCGCCAGTTTGCCCATGTCGAAAAGTTGGCCGGTACCGCCGATTACTGGCAGTGGTGGAACGAGCACTTCCCGCAAGCGGCACAGCAATTGACCGCAGCCCTGCAAGCACAGGGTCTTGAGGCAGGCGATTATCTGCCATTGCCCGCCCACCCTTGGCAGGCACGCCAGGAGCTGCCCCAACTGTTCGCCAACGAAATCGGCGACAAGCTGCTGGTGCTGACCGATATCGTCGCGTTTACCGCCCACCCCACCATGTCATTCAGGACCGTGTTACCTGAGGGCCGTCGCGATGCGCCGATGGTCAAGCTGCCCGTGTCACTGCGCCTGACCAGCGTACAGCGCACCGTATCGCCGCGCTCAGCGCGCATGGGTCCACGGATCAGCCATCTGCTGCTGAGCATCCTGGAACGCGAACCGGTCATTCAAAAACGCCTGAACATCGTTCCCGAGCGGATCGGCGTGCATTTCCAGCCACAACCGGCCAATGATGAGCACTCCCGCCACTTGGCGGTGCTCTATCGCGACAATCCCCAGAGCCAGCTCCAGCCAGGGGAAATGGCCGTGCCAGTGGGCAGCCTGTTTGCCATTGATCAACACGGCCAGCCACTGCTACGCCAGTGGGTGCGCCTGAGCCAAGGCAAGGATGACGCGGCGGCCATGCTCGCGTTCTTCCATGACTACGCAGCGATCACCGTGCCAGCACTGCTGGGCATGTACTTGCGTTATGGCATCGCTTTTGAGGCCCATCAGCAAAACTCCTTCATGGTGATGGCCGCAGACGGACAATTGAGCCGCCTGTTGCTGCGCGACTTCGGCGATATCCGAATCGACCGCAAGACCTTGCACGCCCATGGCCTCGACATTGAACTGCACGACCCGAAGATGACGCTGTACGACGACGCCGGTTTCGTACGGGACAAACTCCTGCACACCGTATTCATGTGCCATCTGGGCGAGCTCATCCTGCTTGCCGCGCGCCACTTCGACATCCCCCAGGCGCTGCTCTGGGATGAACTATCGGCACAGGTCAGCCAGTGTTTTGACGACCTGCGCTCGCAGGTTGATCCGCAGCGCTGGGCCACCGAACGCGAAGCACTGCTGGAGCACGCGTGGCCGGCCAAGTCGTTCATGCGCATGCGCCTGCTGGAGAGTCATGCCGATATCGTCGGGCGTCTGCCTAACCCGTTGAGCGCGGCCGCCAATGCCGACTAACAACACAGCGCTGCGGCTGCTGGTGGTGATTCAGTTGGTGTCGATGGGAGCGATGGAAATGAGCGGCCCGTTCTGGCCGCTGCAAATCCAGAAGCTGCTGGGCGTTGCCAATGCCCAGTACACCGGCCTGCTGTCTTCGCTGGTGTATGCAGGGCCAATGATGGCGGCGATGATCCTCACACCCATGTGGGGGAAACTGGGCGACCGCACCGGCCATAAGCTCATGATTATCCGCGCGCTGCTGGCGTTAGCGGTGTGCCAGGCGCTGGCTGCAATTACGCCTGATCCATGGTGGCTGGTGGCTATCCGTGTAGTACAAGGCGCATTGGCCGGTTTCATCGCCGCAGCCCAAGCCTACGCGCTGGCCTGCTGCGGTGACGGCGGACGGGGGCACATTCTTGCCCGGCTGCAATCAGCCACCGCCGTAGGTTCCCTGGCCGGGCCGGTGTTGGGCGGCTGGCTGATGGACATATCCGGTTTCGCATTGCTGTGCTACAGCGCCACCGGCGTCTGCCTGTTGTGCGCGATAATCAGCGCGTTTTTACCCAGCGACTCACCACGATCGAGACCCGCCCGCACGTCCCAGCCTGCCGCACTCCCCAAAGGCTGGATTGGCGCGATGCTGGGGATCATCGTATTGATCCAGGCAGCCAGGATGATGCCGCAACCGTTTTACGCCCTGTATGTCGCCGAGGTTTTGCACGCACCCGCGTGGCTGATCGGCGCCAGCTATGGCGCCAGCGCCTTGACCCTGGCACTGTCCGCGCCGTTGTGGGGCCGCCTGTTCGATCGGCATCAGCCAGCCCATACGCTGCGCATCATCGAGTGGGTCACCTGGGCCTGCGCGGTCACGCTGGCCTGCACGGCACTGGCCAGTGAATGGTTGGGTTTTATCGCCAGCCGGCTGCTGTGGGGCGTGTGGCAGGGTGCTTTGTTGCCCGTGGCCTACACACTGATCGCCACTACCGTAGCGCACAACCAGCAGGGTTTTGCCCTGGGCATGGGCAACAGCGCCGCCAAAGCCGGTGCACTGTGCGGCGCACTGTTGGGCGGTATCGGCATGGGATGGGTGGGCCTGGCGCACAGCTTCTGGCTGGTCGCACTGACCTACGCCTTGGCCGCCATGAGTATCCGCGCCATCCGTTCGTTTGCGCGAGCGCCTGAGACATCCGATTTTTCTGTCAATACTTCTAATAACTCTGAGACATGATCATGAACACATCGCAATGGGCAGTACTGCTGCCACTTCTTGGGTCGATAAGCGCCCCTGCCTGGGCCGATCAGACCGAGCAGACACCGGCAACGCCGACCAGCCTGCAACTACAGGCGACAGTGGTTTCGGCCACGCGCAGCGAAACCAGCATTGCGCAGATTCCAGGCTCGGTGCAGGTGATCAATCAAGAGCAGATCCGCCAGCAGACGGGTGCAGGACGTCGGGTCGCCGATATCCTCGGCCAACTGGTGCCTGGCATTGCGCCCTCCAGCGGCGGCATGAGCAACTTCGGTCAGACGCTTCGCGGGCGTAATACCCTGATCCTGATCGACGGGGTTTCGCAAAACGCCACGCGCGATAACTTCCGCCAGCTCAACAGCGTGGCACCAGAAAGCATCGAGCGTATCGAAGTGATCTCTGGCGCCAGCAGTGTCTATGGCGCAGGCGCATCGGGCGGCATCATCAACATCATCACCAAACGCAACCAAGGTGAAGACCTGGCGTTCAGCAGCAAGATCGGCATGACCGCCGGCAACAACCTCAGCCACAAGGGGTTCGCTTACCAGGCGTTCCAAAGCGCCACCGGGCGCAAGGGCCCGGTGGACTGGTACCTCTCGGGCAACACCGTACAGCGCAACGATCAGTTCGACGGTAATGGCAAGCGCATTCCCCAGGACACGTCCCAGGGCAGCAACATGGACACCGATACCTACGACCTGCAAGGTCGCTTCGGCTATGAGCTTGATGATGACAAGAAGATCAGCCTGTCGCTGCAAGACTATAAAGACGAACAAGACACCCGCTACACCAAGAACCCCCGCATCACCAGCGACGCAGTCGCCGTAAAAGGCCTGGACCTGGGCGACCAACCCTACACCCATAACCAGGCGGTCAACCTCAACTACGCCGACAAGGATTTTTACGGCCAGGGCTTGCAGGTCGAAAGTTACTGGCGGCGGGCGGATGCACTGTTCTTCCCGGACCTGTCCCGAGGCCGGGCAGGCGTGTCAGACAACAACAGCGTGCAGGACGTCTACGGCCTGCGTGCAGCGGTCGATACCCAGATGCCGGACATCGGCCCGGCAACGGGCAACCTGGTATGGGGCGCGGACTACGACCATGAAACCTCACGCCAGCGTGGCGACCAATACCGGGTCAATGGCCTGACCTACACCAAAACCGGTACCACGTTCGAACTGGGCCCGGACATCGAGACCACCACCAAAGCCATCTTTGGCCAACTGTCCTACGACATCGACAACTGGACCTTGCGCGGTGGCGTACGTCGCGAGTGGATTGAGAGCAAGGTCTCTGACAGCATCGCGTATGGCGAAATCGTCCAGACCGGCAACCGCGCGACACTGCCCGGTGGCACGCTCAAATACGATGACACGCTGTATAACCTCGGTGCGGTGTACCACCTGACCGACAACCAGGATGTGTTCGTCAACTTCAGCCAAGGCTTTTCCCTGCCGGATATCCAGCGCTTCCTGCGTGACGTGAGCAGCAAATACGATATCCAGGACCTCAATGCCCAGGCCCTTAAAGTCGACAGCTACGAGCTGGGCTGGCGCGGCGACTGGGACAAGTGGCAGGCCAGTGTCACCGCGTATGAAAACACCTCGGATGTCACGCAGTTCTATGATGCCAATGATCGTGTGCTGCGCCTGATCAATCAGAAAGAGCGCGTGCGTGGCGTCGAAACCGGCCTGACCTATAACATCACCGACCAATGGTCCGTCGGCGGTACTTACGCGTACGCCAAAGGCGAGACCCAGCAGAACGGCAAGTGGATCGACTTGCCTGCCACCCGCATCTCTCCCGCCAAGACCACAGCCTTTGTCGGCTATGAGCGTGACGACTACAGCCTGCGCTTGCAGGGCATGCGCCTGGCCAATTACGACGCGGCGGCCAAGGACAACAACGGTCGCGATATCCAGGGCTACACCCTGGTTGACCTGCTGGGCTCGGTAAGGCTACCGGTAGGCCGCCTGGAAGGTGCGGTGTACAACCTCACCAATCGCAACTACCAGAACATGTTCGCCCAGGCCAACGCCCGTGCACCGTACCCGAATGCCGAGGGTCGTACCTTCAGCCTGAGTTACGCCGTGGATTGGTAACAGGCTGACGCTGCACGCTTAAAACACAAACCCCGCCTTTTGGCGGGGTTTGTCGTTTCTAGATGCTTACCACATCAGATCATCAGGGATCTGGTAAGCGGCGTACGGATCGTCCTCATCCGGCACCTGGCTTTCGGTGAGGATGTTGAGCTGCACGATACGCTCCGGCGCGCGCTCCTGGATCTTCAGCGCGGCCTCGCGCGGGATCACCTCGTAGCCGCCACCGTGGTGCACGATCGCCAGGGAACCGTTGCTCAGCTTGTTGCGCATCAGCGTGTTGACCGACAGGCGCTTGACCTTCTTGTCATCCACGAAGTTGTAGTAGTCCTCGGTGGTCAGCTTGGGCAGGCGTGAGGTTTCGATCAGTTGCTTGACCTGGGCGGTACGCGCCTTGGCCTCGGCTTTTTCCTGCTGCTGACGGTTCAGCTCCTGGTCACGCTTGACCTTCTCGGCCTGGGCCTCGGCGGCCAGGCGCGCCTGGGTGTCATCGACTTCGGCCTGGCCTTTGTGGACCAGGCGCTGCTGTTTCTGTTTCTCTTTGCCGACCTGCTTGGCCTGCTTTTGGTTGACCAGACCTGCTTTGAGCAACTGGTCGCGAAGGGAAAGGCTCATGGTGCTTACTCACTTAGGCAACTGCTCAACCGCAGTTGGACACATTCTTTTCCTGACGTTTGGCTTCACCCCAGAGGGCGTCCAACACTTCGAGGGTGCAATCTTCTATGGGTTGGTGTGTATCGCGCAATGCCTGTTCGATAAATCGGAAACGTCGTTCGAACTTGGCATTGGCGCCGCGCAAGGCGGTTTCCGGGTCGACCTTGAGGTGACGCGCCAGGTTGACCGCGGCAAACAGCAGGTCGCCGACTTCATCGGCAATGGCTGCCGAGTCGTTATCGGCCATGGCTTCGAGCACTTCGTCCAACTCTTCGCGCACGTTGTCCACCACCGGCAACGCGGACGGCCAGTCGAAACCGACCTGGCTGGCGCGCTTTTGCAATTTGGCCGCACGGGACAACGACGGTAAGGCGGTGGGCACATCATCGAGCAGGGAGAGTTGCTCGGGGGCGTCGGACTTTTCTGCGCGCTCCTCAGCCTTGATCTGCTCCCAGCGCTGCTTGACCTGTTCTTCGCTCAACTGCGGGATATCCAGCGGCGCGTACAGGTCGCCGGTTGGGAACACGTGAGGATGCCGGCGAATCAACTTACGGGTAATGCTGTCGATCACGCCGGCAAATTCGAAGCGCCCTTCTTCGCGGGCCAGTTGGCTGTAATAGACCACCTGGAACAGCAGGTCGCCCAGCTCGCCTTGCAGATGATCGAAATCGCCGCGCTCGATGGCGTCGGCCACTTCATAGGCTTCTTCCAGCGTGTGCGGGACGATGGTGGCGTAGGTTTGCTTGATGTCCCACGGGCAGCCGTACTGCGGGTCGCGCAGGCGGCTCATCAGGTGCAGCAGGTCTTCGAGTGAATACATCAATCTCTTTCCGCTGGAGTGAAAACACTGAAAATCCAATGTGGGAGCGGGCTTGCTCGCGAAAGCGGTGGGCCAGTCGACACATCCGGCACTGACAAACCGCATTCGCGAGCAAGCCCGCTCCCACAGGTTACTGCGTGTTCATTCAGATTTTCATGGTGTGCGGTTGCGCCGGGTTTCGATGATGTTCGGCAACTGGGAAATCCGCCCCAGCAACCGCCCGAGTGCGTCCAAACCCGGAATCTCGATGGTCAGCGACATCAACGCAGTGTTGTCTTCCTTGTTCGAGCGGGTGTTGACCGCCAGCACGTTGATCCGCTCGTTGAGCAGCACTTGCGAGACGTCACGCAGCAGGCCGGAACGGTCGTAGGCACGGATGATGATGTCCACCGGGTACGTGAGCACCGGCACCGGGCCCCAGCTGACCTGGATGATCCGCTCCGGTTCGCGCCCGCCCAACTGCAGCACCGAGGCGCAATCCTGGCGGTGAATGCTCACGCCACGGCCCTGGGTGATGTAGCCGACAATCGCGTCGCCCGGCAACGGCTGGCAGCAGCCGGCCATCTGCGTCATCAGGTTGCCCACGCCCTGGATCTGGATATCGCCACGCTTGCCCGGCTTGTAGCCAGTGGCTTTGCGCGGGATCAGCTCCAGCTGTTCGTTGCCGCGCTCCGGCTCGACCAGTTGCTGGGCCAGGTTGACCAGTTGCGCCAGGCGCAGGTCGCCCGCGCCGAGGGCGGCGAACATGTCTTCGGCGATCTTCATGTTGGCCTTTTCGGCCAGCTTGTCGAAGTCCACCTGAGGCAGGCCCAGGCGCGCCAGTTCGCGTTCAAGCAAGGTCTTGCCGGCGGCGACGTTCTGGTCACGCGCCTGCAGTTTGAACCAGTGGACGATCTTCGCCCGCGCCCGCGAAGTGGTGATGTAGCCCAGGTTCGGGTTCAGCCAGTCGCGGCTCGGCGTGCCGTGCTTGCTGGTGATGATCTCGACCTGTTCACCGGTTTGCAGGCTGTAGTTGAGCGGCACGATGCGCCCGTTGATCTTGGCGCCGCGGCAGTTATGCCCGATTTCGGTGTGCACGCGGTAGGCAAAGTCCAGCGGCGTGGCGCCCTTGGGCAGGTCGATGGCGTGGCCGTCGGGCGTGAAGATATAGACCCGGTCCGGTTCGATATCCACCCGCAGCTGTTCGGCCAGGCCGCCGATGTCGCCGAGCTCTTCGTGCCATTCCAGCACTTGGCGCAGCCAGGAAATTTTCTCTTCGTACTGGTTGGACCCGGCCTTGACGTCGGTGCCCTTGTAGCGCCAGTGCGCGCACACCCCCAGCTCGGCCTCTTCGTGCATGGCGTGGGTGCGGATCTGCACTTCCAGCACCTTGCCTTCAGGGCCGATTACCGCCGTGTGCAGCGAGCGGTAGCCGTTTTCCTTGGGGTTGGCGATGTAGTCGTCGAATTCCTTGGGGATGTGCCGCCACAGCGTGTGGACGATACCCAGCGCGGTGTAGCAATCGCGCATTTCCGGCACCAGCACGCGCACCGCACGCACATCGTAGATCTGGCTGAAGGCCAGGCCCTTGCGCTGCATTTTGCGCCAGATGGAATAGATGTGCTTGGCGCGGCCGCTGATATCGGCGTCCACGCCGGTGGCCTGCAACTCCGAACGCAACTGGCCCATTACGTCGCTGATAAAGCGCTCGCGGTCCAGTCGCCGCTCATGCAGCAGGGTGGCGATCTGTTTGTATTGGTCGGGTTCCAGGTAGCGGAAGGACAAATCCTCCAGCTCCCACTTGATATGGCCGATGCCCAGGCGATGGGCCAGCGGCGCGTAGATGTCGAAGACTTCGCGGGCCACGCGGTTGCGCTTTTCGTCATCAGCGGTCTTTACCGCCCGGATCGCGCAGGTGCGTTCGGCCAGCTTGATCAGGGCGACGCGCACGTCGTCGACCATCGCCACCAGCATTTTGCGCAGGTTCTCTACCTGGCCCTGGGTGCCCAGCACCATCGACTGGCGCGGGCTGAGGCTGGCGCTGATGGCCGCCATGCGCAGCACGCCGTCGATCAGCTTGGCCACCACCGCGCCGAAACGCTGGCTGACCAGCGGCAACGCAATGTGCCCTTCGCGCACGCCGCGATAGAGCACGGCGGCGATCAGCGAATCCTGGTCCAGCTTGAGATCGGCGAGGATCTCGGCGATTTCCAGGCCGGTGCGAAAACTTGAAGTGCCTTCGGCCCACAGGTTCTTGGCCGCATTGTCTTGCTGTTCAGACTCACGAGCGAACTCGCAGGCTGCTTTCAAGGCTTCACGGTCCAGTGCCGGGTCGACACTGACGGCATGATCCAGCCATGCCTCGAGATTGATACTGCCGTCGGTGTTGATCGGCTGGTGTGCTCTCACCTGTACCATCTTGCTTACCTTCCCTACGACGCACCTTGGATGCGCCAAAATCATCGCCGACTTTTACTGCGAGCTCCGTGGCAGTGTTCAGGCCCTGGAGAACGCAGGCCAGTCGGATTAAACGGGCATCCTAGCCCGCTTCAAATAACGCCATGGCCTCGACATGCGCGGTCTGCGGAAACATGTCGAGGATCCCGGCACGCTTTAGCCGGTAGCCTTGCTTGACCAACTCAACTGTGTCCCGCGCCAGCGTGGCTGGGTTGCAGGACACATACACCAGGCGCTTGGCCCCCAAGGCTGCAAGTTTGCGCACAACCTCCAGGGCACCATCGCGGGGTGGGTCCAAGAGTACCGCAGAAAAGCCCTGTTTGGCCCATTCTGCGTCGGTCAAAGGCTGGGACAAATCGGCCTGAAAAAACTGCGCGTTATGCAAATGGTTGCTGACGGCATTGAGCGCCGCACGCTCCACCATGGCCTGCACGCCCTCCACCGCCACCACTTCGCGCACATTGCGAGCCAGTGGCAGGGCAAAGTTGCCCAGGCCGCAAAACAGGTCCAGTACCCGTTCGTCGGCTTGTGGCGCCAGCCATTGCAGGGCCTGGGCGACCATCGCCTGGTTGACCCCGGCGTTGACCTGCACAAAGTCACCCGGGCGGTATGCCAGCTCCAGATCCCAGGCATCCAGGCGAAAGCCCAGGGCCTGGCCCGGTTCGACGGGCTCCGGCTGCCCTTCCCCGTGCAGCCACAGTTGGGCGTCATGGAAGGCGCAGAATTCCTTGAGGATCTGCAGGTCAGCCTCGGACAACGGTGCCATATGCCGCAGCAACACGGCGATGGACGAACCGCTGAACAACTCGACATGCCCCAACGCCTGCGGTTTGCTCAAGCGACGCAGCATCGTTGGCAAACGCTGCATGATCGGTTGCAAGGCCTGTACCAGCACCGGGCAATCATCGATAGCGACGATGTCCTGGCTGGCCACGGCGCGAAAACCCACTTCGAGTTTCTTCGCCTTGGCGTCCCAACGTACGGCCACGCGGGCGCGGCGCCGATAACCGAATTCCGGCCCGCTCAACGGCGCTGCCCACTCCTGCGGCTCGACGCCGGCCACCCGAGACAATTGCTCGGCGAGCATGCGCTGTTTCAGGGCAAGTTGTTCTTCATGGGGCAGGTGCTGCACGCTGCAACCGCCGCAGCGGCCAACATGGGCGCAGGGTGCCGGGCGACGCAGTTCGCTGGCCTGAAATACCCGTTCGGTACGCGCCTCGACCACTTTGCCATGGGTGCCCAACACCCGTGCTTCCACCTCTTCACCGGCCAACGCGCCATTCACAAACCAGGTGCGGCCTTCAAAGAACACGATGCCCCGGCCGTCATTGGCCAGGCGCTCGATGGTCAGGCGCTGTTTCTTGCCCACGGGTATCTGTGGGGCCCGGCTGCCGCCCGTCGGTTGGAAGCGCAGGCCTCTCTCGTGCTTGGCCATCAGTTGGGTTCGTCGAAAATGCCGGTCGACAGGTAACGGTCGCCTCGGTCACAGATGATCGCGACGATCACCGCGTTTTCCACTTCTTTGGACAAGCGCAACATACCGGCCACGGCGCCACCGGAGGACACACCGCAGAAAATGCCTTCTTCACGGGCCAGGCGGCGGGTAGTGTCTTCGGCTTCGCGCTGGGCCATGTCGATGATGCGGTCTACCCGCGTGGCGTTGTAGATCTTCGGCAAATACTCTTCGGGCCAACGACGAATACCCGGGATGGCCGCGCCTTCCATCGGTTGCAGGCCGACGATCTGGATCGCCGGGTTCTGCTCCTTGAGGTAGCGCGAGTTGCCCATGATGGTACCGGTGGTGCCCATGGAGCTGACGAAGTGGGTGATGGTGCCCTGGGTCTGGCGCCAGATCTCCGGGCCGGTGCTGGTGTAGTGCGCCTCGGGGTTGTCGCCGTTGGCGAACTGATCGAGCACCACGCCACGGCCTTCGGCGGCCATGCGCTCGGCAAGATCACGGGCGCCTTCCATGCCTTCTTCCTGGGTCACCAGGATCAGCTGGGCGCCATAGGCGGTCATCGCCGCCTTGCGCTCGGCGCTGCCGTTGTCGGGCATGATCAACACCATTTTGTAGCCCTTGATCGCCGCGGCCATGGCCAGGGCGATCCCGGTGTTACCCGAGGTGGCTTCGATCAGGGTGTCGCCGGGCTTGATCTGCCCACGCAACTCGGCGCGGGCGATCATCGACAGCGCCGGGCGGTCTTTGACCGAGCCCGCCGGGTTGTTGCCCTCGAGTTTGAGCAACAGGGTATTGCTGGTTTCACCCGCCATGCGTTGCAAGCGGACCAGGGGCGTGTTGCCGACGCAATCGGCGATTGTTGGGTACTGCAAGGTCATGGCGTATTCGCAATCCAGACTGCGGGGCGCACATCATACCGGGAAAGGCCGGCGGGCCATATCACGCAAAGTGCGGTGCTTATGGCTTAAAGGCATAAGCAGCGTTTATGTCGGGTCGCCATGGTTACGCTGGAAAACTTCATCGCCCATTGCGGCAATCTGCCCTTCGATCAGCGCTTCAAAGGGTTTGAGCAGCGGCTCGAACGACGTCGGCGCTTCCAATACCTGCAAGGCTTGCGTGATCGCTTCGACCGTCGACAAGGCGCCAGGCCCCGGCGCTTTGCGCAAGCGATAGCGGGAAACGCCGCTTTCGACCAAGGTCACCCGGGGCAATGCCGCCAGCAAAGGGTTGAGGTGCAACAGCTTGCGTGCCTTGCGCCAAGTGCCATCGGGAACCACCAACAGCAGTGGCTGATCGTCAGGTGCATAGGCGTGCAGCGGCTCGGCGTCATCCGCCGGGAACAACAGCCGTGCCCGATAGCCAGGCGGGTTCAATAGCGTCGCCAAGTCATCAAACACCTCCCCCACCACCAACTGCGCATTGTTCAGGCCCAACGCCGCCAACCGCGCCGTATTGAGCGCATGGCCGACCTCGCTCGGGTGCTGCAACAGCAACACGCGGGTGCGGCTGTCGAGGTGGGGGATCAGCGCACAGAGGCAGTGCGTGGTCGGGCGCAGGCAGCGCGGGCAGTGGGGTCGAGACATGGTGTGTTCAGGCCTGGTTGAGCTGGGTCTTGAGCAAATCGCGGAAGGTCTGGATCAGTGGCTCGCGGCTGCGGCCACGGCGCATGATCATCGAAAACGGTGCCTGGTAGCCGAAGGTGGCTGGCAGCAGTACACGCAGGTCGCCCTTGTCTGCCCAGGCCTGGGCGTAGTGCTCCGGCAGGTAGCCAATGTAAGCGCCCGACAGCACCAGAATCAGTTGCGCTTCCATACTTTCCACCGTCGCAGCGCTGTGCTTGAAGCCGTGGCGCGCCAGTTCGGCCTGGCTCCAGTAACCTCGCCCGACCATGCGTTGCTGGGTGATCACTTGTTCCGGGATGCGCCGCTCGTTGAACAATGGGTGCCGGGTGCTGCAATACAACCAGTGCTGTTCGCGGTACAGCGGCATGTAGACCAGCCCGCTCATGCGGTTGGAAAACGCGCCGATGGCCAGGTCCAGACGGTTGTCCTGAACCCCCAGTTGCAATTCGTAGGGGCTCATCACCGACAGGTGCAAATGCACTGCCGGGTGCTCCAGGCTGTAGGCGCCAATCACTTCAGCGAACGGCAAGGCCTTGTCGCTGACGGTGGAGTCAAGCACCCCGAGTTTGAGGGTGCCGCGCAATTCGCCTTTCAACGCAGCGGCGTATTGCTCGAAACCTTCGAGTTCGCCCAACAGGCGCAGGGTTTCCTGATGAAACAGTTCGCCCTTGCTGGTCAGGCTGAAGCCGCCACGGCCACGATGGCACAGCACCAGGCCCAAGGCAGATTCGAGTTGGCTCATGTAGGTGCTGATGGCCGACGTCGACAGGTTGAGTTCGTGCTGGGCATTGGCGAACCCTTGATGGCGCACGACGCTGACGAAGATGCGCAGCAGTTTCAAATCGGGCAAGGCGTTGGCCATGGGGGCTCCATAAACTGCAACTAACTGTAGAAGCGAGCTTGCTCGCGAAAAACCTGAGGACGCCGCGCACATTCTGGGGCTGCGCATCATCGTTGACGTTTTTCGCGAGCAAGCTCGCTCCTACAGGGATCAGGGAGTTTAACCCAGGCTTTAGTTTAGAAAAATCTGAACTAAGTATTTGCCTCTGCCGATTCTTCCCACGCCAGGCTTTTCGCAGAATCGGCCATCAATAAACAAAACAACGATGAGGCAATCCCGTGGACAAGATTCTCCACCAACCACTGGGCGGCAACGAAATGCCGCGCTTCGCCGGCATCGCCACCATGATGCGTCTTCCCCACCTGCAAACGGCCCAGGGCCTGGATGCTGCCTTTATCGGCGTACCCCTGGATATCGGCACCTCGCTGCGCGCCGGTACGCGCTTCGGCCCCCGGGAAATCCGCGCCGAGTCGGTGATGATCCGGCCCTATAACATGGCCACTGGCGCCGCCCCGTTCGACTCACTGTCGGTAGCCGATATCGGCGATGTGGCGATCAACACCTTCAACCTGCTCGACGCGGTGCGCATCATCGAAGAGGCCTACGATGAGATCCTCGAGCACGACGTCATCCCCCTGACCCTGGGCGGCGACCACACCATCACCCTGCCGATCCTGCGGGCGATCCACAAGAAACATGGCAAGGTCGGGCTGGTGCACATCGATGCCCACGCCGACGTCAACGACCATATGTTCGGCGAGAAAATTGCCCACGGCACCACCTTCCGCCGCGCCGTGGAAGAAGGCTTGCTCGATTGCGACCGCGTGGTGCAGATCGGCCTGCGTGCCCAGGGGTATACCGCCGAAGACTTCAACTGGAGCCGCAAGCAAGGCTTTCGCGTGGTCCAGGCCGAAGAATGCTGGCACCACTCCCTCGCGCCGCTGATGGCCGAAGTGCGGGAAAAAGTCGGCGGCGGCCCGGTGTACCTGAGCTTCGATATCGATGGCATCGACCCCGCCTGGGCGCCCGGCACCGGCACCCCGGAAATCGGCGGGCTGACCACCATCCAGGCCGTCGAAATCATCCGTGGCTGCCAGGGCCTGGATCTGATTGGTTGCGACTTGGTAGAAGTGTCGCCGCCCTATGACACCACCGGCAATACCTCGCTGCTGGGCGCCAACTTGCTGTACGAGATGCTCTGCGTACTGCCTGGCGTCGCGCATCGCTGATACAGCGTCTTCACATTAACAACCCAGGGGATCTAACAGGTCCCCACAACGATGTACCTGACTTTCGCTCGCGTGTTTACCGAGCCAGCTGCCGCCTGATCGCCCATAAAAAATATAATCGGAGAACCGCCGTCATGGCTTTGGATTTATTCGTCGTACTCATCTACGCCGCCGGCATGCTGGTGCTCGGCTACTACGGCATGCGTCGCGCCAAAACCCACGAAGACTACCTGGTCGCCGGCCGCAACCTCGGCCCATCGCTGTACATGGGCACCATGGCCGCCACGGTGCTGGGCGGTGCCTCCACCGTCGGCACCGTGCGCCTGGGGTATGTGCATGGTATTTCGGGTTTCTGGCTGTGCGCCGCGCTGGGCGCGGGCATCATTGCCCTGAACCTGTTCCTGGCCAAGCCCCTGTTGAAGCTGAAAATCTTCACCGTCACCCAGGTCCTGGAAAAACGCTACAACCCCATGGCCCGCCAGGCCAGCGCTGTGATCATGCTGGCCTACGCGCTGATGATCGGCGTGACCTCGATCCTGGCCATCGGCACGGTGCTGCAAGTGCTGTTCGACCTGCCGTTCTGGATGTCAGTACTGGTGGGCGGCGGCGTGGTGGTGGTGTATTCGACCATCGGTGGCATGTGGTCGCTGACCCTCACCGACATTGTGCAATTCGTGATCAAGACCGTCGGCTTGATGTTCATCCTGCTGCCGATCTGCCTGTACCGCGTCGGCGGCTGGGACGAACTGGTGGCCAAGCTGCCAGCGTCGAACTTCAGCTTCACCGCGATCGGCTGGGACACGATCATCACCTACTTCATGATCTACTTCTTCGGCATCCTGATCGGCCAGGATATCTGGCAACGGGTGTTCACCGCCCGTGACGAAAAGGTCGCCCAGTACGCAGGCACTTTTGCCGGCTTTTATTGCATCCTGTACGGCCTGGCCTGTGCGCTGATCGGCATGGCTGCCCATGTGCTGATCCCGGACCTCGACAACGTCAACAATGCCTTCGCCGCGATCGTCAAAGCTTCGCTGCCGGACGGCATTCGCGGCCTGGTCATCGCCGCCGCGCTGGCCGCCATGATGTCCACCGCCAGCGCCGGCCTGCTCGCCGCCCCCACCGTGTTGACCGAAGACCTGCTGCCCCGCCTGCGCGGCGGCAAGTCGTCGAGCCTGCGTATCAACCGCCTGTTCACCCTGTTGACTGGCATTGCCGTGCTGGGTATCGCCTTGGTGGTGAACGATGTGATCAGCGCCCTGACCCTGGCCTATAACCTGTTGGTGGGCGGTATGTTGGTGCCCTTGATCGGCGCGATCTTCTGGAAGCGCGCGACAACCTCGGGCGCAATCACGTCCATGAGCCTGGGCTTTGTGACCGCGCTGGTATTCATGTTCAAGGATGGGTTGGATGCAAACACGCCGATCTACTGCAGCCTGGCGGTGGCGCTGGTGAGCTTTGTACTGGTGAGCTTGCTGTCGCGTCGACCCGAGAAAGTGGCGGCTGCGGTGGTTTGAGCTATAACAAGGACGGGAATATTTTCTTCAGCGGGCACGACGTCGGAGGTCGCGCCCGTTTTTTTCGCCGGGTACAAAATAATTGTGGGAGCGGGCTTGCTCGCGAAAGCGGTGTGTCATTCAACCTTTTCGTTGACTGATACACCGCTTTCGCGAGCAAGCCCGCTCCCACATTTTTTAGCGGCGACGTGGCCGACGCTGCTCGTCATCCGTGCGGATCGGCACCGGTTGCAGTGGAGGCTCGATCAAGCCCAATGCAACACCAAGGTCGTGGAGCCAGTTTTGGATTTTCTCTTTCATGATTGCCCCCTTTGAGGGTAGTGCTGGCCGGCGTGAGTTCTGTCGCCGTTTCCTACAGTGATAGTAGCCCTAAGTCCTAGGTAATGCTTGAAGGAAACCACAACGAACTATTACTGAATTGATCCGAATCCTGACGGATCGTTCAAGCAATGGCACGTGTGTCTTGCACGCATCGCGGGTTGCCGTCTTGCTGCAGGTCGATCCATGCATTGAGGTTAGCGCCGAGCATACCCTTTCGCCACATCAGCCAGGTGGTCGCAGTGGCAAAAGGCCCGGTCAGCGGATGAACGGACACGCTGTCCTTGCCGGGAAGGCTTGCGAGCATGGACTCAGACATCAACGCCACGCCGGAACCCGCGATCACGCAGGCGAGCATGCCTTGGTAAGACTCGATCTCGATGGCTCGCCCCATCGCCACACGCTCGTGGGAAAACCAGGTTTCCAGGCGCGTGCGGTAGGCGCAACTGCGCCGGAACGTGAACACCGCACGGCCCGCCACATCCTGGGGGCCGCGTACTGGCGGGTGATCAGCCTCGCAAATCAGCACCAGGCGCTCTTCGCACAGCGGTACGCCATCCAGGGTGGCGATGGTCAGCGGGCCGTCGACGAAGGCTGCGTCCAGGCGTCCGGTAATCAGCCCTTCCAGCAACTCCCCACTGGGCGCCGACTGCACCTGCAGGTTCACCATGGGGTAGGTCTTGTGATAGCGCGCCAGCAGCTTGGGCAAATGAACCGCGGCAGTGCTGTACATGCTGCCCAGGACGAAATCGCCGGCGGGCTGCCCCCCTTGTACGGCGCCGTGGGCTTCATCATGCAGCGCCAGCAGGCGAGTGCTGTAGTCCAGCAGTACCTTGCCCGCCGGAGAAAGCTGCAAACGCTGGCGCTCGCGCACGAACAGGTCGACACCCAATTGCTCTTCCATTTGTTTAAGCCGGGTCGACAGGTTGGACGGCACGCGATGCAGGCGCTCGGCGGCGCGGGTGATGGAGCCCTCTTCCGCCACGGCCTGGAAAATGCGCAATTGACTGAACTCCATTACTTTCTCCAAAACTGAACAAGTTACTCACTATTATTCAATTTTACAGAAAGTCAATCCGTCTTAGCCTGCCAGGCATTCGCTTCTTTGCAGGAAACCTGAACATGTCCCCGCTGATTCGTTTACTCGCCAGCTTCGTCGCCCTGATGATGGCCATGGGCATTGGCCGCTTCGCCCTGACTCCGCAAATGCCGCATTTGCTCAGTGAAGGCCAGATCGACCTGACCGGCGCCGGCCTGCTCGCTGCTGCCAATTACCTGGGTTATTTCGTCGGCGCGGTGGACTCGATCTTTGCCCGTAGCCATCAGCATGTGCGCGGGCGCCTCTACGGCGGGTTGTGGCTGTGCGTATTGCTGACCCTGGCGTCCTCCTGGGCTAACGGGTTCTGGCCGCACTTGTTGCTGCGCTTTGGCACCGGGGTCGCCAGTGCCTGGGCCCTGGTGATGATTACCAGCCTGAGCCAGCCACTGGCGATTGCCGCTGGCCGCCCGCGCCTGGGTGCGTTGGTGTTTGCAGGGCCGGGGTTGGGGATTGTGCTGACGGGGCTGCTGGCGTTGGTTTCCAACCTATTAGGGCAAAGCTCTGCCACGCTGTGGTTGCTCTACGGGACGGTAGCGCTGGTGATGCTGCTGGCGATCCTGCCGTTTTTACCCAAGCCGGCCGTCACGGTTACTCAGGTCTCCAGCGCGGGGAGCAACGGCAGCATCGCGCACTTGTGCTGGATTTATTTCCTGTACGGCCTGGGCTACATCATCCCGGCGACCTTTCTTTCGCAGATGGCCAGCGCACAATTCCAAGGCGCCTGGCAGGCCGATCTGTTCTGGCCCTGCTTTGGCTTGGCGGCCGCGCTGGGTGTAGGGGTGGCGAGCCTGCGCCGCAAGCACCCGAATACCACCCGTCGCTGGTTGATGGCGACTTTATGGCTGCAAGCGGCCGGGGTGTTCGCCTGCCTGCTTGGCAATGGCTGGGGCTTGGCGCTGGGCGTGTTGCTGTGCGGTGCGCCATTTCTGGCTTGCATGCAACTGGTGATGGCACGGCTCAGAGAAGTCGCGCCCCATGGCTACCAACGCAGCACGGGGTTGCTGACCGCCAGCTTCGCCGTCGGCCAATTGAGCGGGCCCCTGTTGGCGTCGGTCAGCAGCCACCTCAGCGGCGGCCTGCAACCGGCGCTGGTCGTCGCCGGTACCGGGTTGTTATTAGCCGGTTCAGTACTGATCAACCGCCCGCTACCGGCGCAGCCGATTTGCACACCAGTGGCCAACGGTGCAGCAAATGGCGGTTAGGCAGGTGCCCCACGCCATGTCCATCAGCGCCAACCCGGCAGACCAACCCTGAAGCGTGGCCCAGTTGCTCAGGTCATAGGTGCCGTAGGCCACTAGGCCAAGCAAGGCGCCCAAACGCGCGGCGCGCTGCCAACTGGCGCTGGGCAAGACCACCAATACTACGCAACCGAGGACATACAGGAGATAGAACAATACCGCAGGCAACAGGCGTGGCTGATCAAGCATCAGCGCGCCGAGCAGGGATTTATAGGTGGAGCCCATGAGCACGCCGAGCCAGAGGCCGTCGAGGACCAGGAAGGCGAGCAAGGTGCCGAGGTAGGCAAAAACCGTTCTTTTCGACATGACACAACCCTGTAGAAGCGAGCTTGCTCGCGAAAAACGTACATCCGACGCCACACTGCGCCTGGAATATTTTCGCGAGCAAGCTCGCTTCTACAGGAGAGCAGCCTGTACTCAGCTTAGTTCAATGCGGTCCGCATGAATCACGATCTGCCCTTGCTTGTAGAGCGCGCCAATAGCCTTCTTGAAGTTGCCCTTGCTCACGCCGAACAAGTTGCTGATCACCGCCGGGTCGCTTTTGTCGCTGACCGGCAGGGTGCCGTTGTTGTCGCGCAACTTGGCGAGGATCTTCGAGTTCAGGCTGGAGGCCGCTTCCTGGCCCACCGGTTGCAGGCTCAGGCTGATGTTGCCATCGGCGCGGATCTCTTTGATGAACCCCTTCTCTTCCTTGCCCGGGCGCAGGAACTTGAACACTTCGTTCTTGTGGATCAGGCCCCAGTGCTTATTGTTGATGATCGCCTTGAAGCCCATGTCGGTGGCTTCGGCCACCAGCAAATCGACTTCCTGGCCCACCTGGTAGTTGGCCGGCGTCTTGTCCAGGTAACGGTCAAGGCGAGCGGTGGCGGTGATGCGCTTGGTGTGCTTGTCGAGGTAGACGTGCACCACGCAATATTCGCCCGCGGTCATCTGGCGTTTTTCTTCGGAGTACGGCAGCAGCAGATCCTTGGGCAATCCCCAATCAAGGAACACGCCAATGCTGTTGACTTCCACAACTTTCAAACTGGCGAATTCACCGACTTGAACTTTGGGTTTTTCGGTGGTGGCGATAAGTTTGTCATCGCTGTCCAGATAAATGAAAACGTTGAGCCAGTCTTCATCTTCACTGGGAATATCTTTAGGGATATACCGATTAGGCAAGAGGATTTCCCCATCTTGCGCACCATCGAGGTACAAACCAAAGTTAGTGTGCTTGACCACTTGCAAGCTGTTGTAGCGCCCGACTAAAGCCATTTCCAATACCCTCATTGCGTGGGCGGCATTCTACCCGAGTTGGGCCCTGCACGCGCGCGCGCCTGAAAAATCGCGGACTGGCATGGCGTTCCAATGGCAGCGCCCCACTCGTCTGATCGTTCGGTTCACTTTGAGCAGGCCACCAGCGGGCCACCCAGGCTGTGGTTTCTTGCTAAAACAGTAAGTTAGCGCGTTATTTCGGCGCTGAACTTCGGCTATTTCCAACGCTGCGTATTAATTCTGAGGGATATTTGCCAAGCAATTGTCAAGTATTTCCTGTACGATGCCTGGCCAAGTTAATTTTCTACAGGTTAGTGGCCGCCATGCGTGTAAAAGCATCCAACAGCAAAGCAAAGCCAGCTCCCGCCGTTGAAACCAGCGAATCGATCAACAGCCAGATCGCTGCGTTCCTCAAGTCCGGCGGCGAAATCCAGCAAATTGCCAAGGGCGTGAGCGGCCAGACTTTCGGCCCGTCCAAGCAGATCAGCCTGGGCAAGAAGTAATAGTCTTACCCGCGCACTGCATCTGGTCCCTAAGCGTCTTGCCTTCAAGGCGCTAGGACTAGAGTTGCAACCCCCTCCTAACACCTTCAATACGCAGCTAATCGACGAACGGGCCTCAACGCCTGGCATTCGCCGGTATCCTTGCACACGTCTAGCACGGGCATCCGCCTGAACCTTTCCGTTACTGCTCCTCGCTTTTCATGGAGTGAAGCATGCTTAAACGCTGTATTTTCGTGGTCAGCATTCTGGTCGCCAGTCCTTTGGCCCAAGCGCATATCTTCCAGCGCGAATTGGGTGACTTCGACCTGAAGTTAGGTACAACCCCCAGCCGTACCATGGCCCAGGGCCTGGTCAAGCCGACCACCCCTGGCAGCGACTCGTTCCACGGTGGCCTGGACCTTACCCACGACAGCGGCCTGTATTTCGGCCAGTTTTCCCCGAACATGGGCCTGTCGTCGGCCAATAACCTTGAAGTCGACTCCTACATGGGCTTCAAGCGTCCGTTCGACCAGACCTTGGGCTACGAAGTCGGCTTGATCCACTACAGCTACCCAAAGGTCAGCCCCCTCGACAGCCAGGAGTTCTACGGTGGGCTGAACCTGTTGGGCAACCGCTTTGGCGTGTCTTTCAGCAATGACCCCGACCGCCAGGACAGCACCCTGTTCGCCGACCTCGGCGGCACCCAGCCTTTTGGCATCGGCGTCAGCATGAAGTACACCACCCATCAACTGGGCACACCGGTCTCGGTAGAGAACGGCGCCATCAGCAGTTTCAGCGATTGGTCGGTGCAATTTTCCCGGGCCTGGAAAGGCATTGACCTGGACCTGATCTACAGCGGCTCCAGCCTCAGCGGCAGTGACTGCTCGGCCTATTCTGGACACAATTCGCAATGTGATGGGCTGTTGACCTTGAAGGCTGCACGGTCGTTTTATTGATGGGCTGAACTGTCGCACCCCGCGCAGGTTCACATGCATTAACGCCCTCCATGCAAGGACCTGCCCATGTTGCGCCGGCTCAAACTCCTGATGGTACTGCTGACCCTGAGCCTGGTGCTTGCCGGTTGTAATCGCGTGGGCCTGGCCTACCGTAACCTCGACGTGATCATTCCCTGGACCCTCAACGATTACCTGGACATGAATGCCGGGCAGAAGAGTTGGTTCAACGACACCCTCAAGGAACACCTGGCCTGGCACTGCACCACGCAATTGCCTGGCTACCTGGACTGGCTCGACCGCCTGCAGCAGATGGTCGACAGCAACCAGGTCACCGACGCCGCGTTGCAAACCCGTACTGTCGAAGCCAAACAGGCAATTGCCGAGATTGCGCGAGAAATCACCCCATCAGCCGTGCAATTGCTGCAAGGCCTGGACGATCAGCAGGTCAAGGACATGAGCGATGCCCTGGCCAAGGACCTGCGCAAACGCCAGGACGAATACCTCAAGCCGCCGCTGGCCCAGCAAATCAAGGATCGCGCCGAACGCATGAGCAAGCGCCTTGACGCCTGGATTGGCCCGTTGAGCACCGGCCAGCAAAACCGCGTGACGGCCTGGTCCATCGAGTTGGGCGCGCAAAACCAGGCATGGATCGGTAACCGCGCCCATTGGCAGGCGCAATTTATCGAGGCGCTGCAACAGCGTCACAGTGCCGATTTCCCGCAGAAAATCCAGCAATTGCTGGTGGATCGTGAAAGCCTGTGGACCCCGCAATACCGCGCCGCCTATGCCCAGACCGAAGCCGCCGCGCGCAGCTTGCTCGTCGACGTGATGGCCCAAAGCTCTGCAGCGCAGCGCCTGAAACTCACCCAGAAAATCGACAAGGTCCGCAGCGACTTCCAGGCACTCAAATGCCTGAAAAGCGCGCAGTCTTGATGCGAGCCTCCCGTCAGAACCACAGGCGCACGCCAACTACCCAGCGCAGTTGGTGAACGTCCTCGTCTTCGTCCCGTGCATATTGCGCGGTCTGACCATAAGCCCGGTTCCAGCTGACCCCAACGTAGGGCGCAAACTCCCGGCGAATTTCGTAGCGCAAGCGCAGGCCCAGTTCACTTTCTGCCAAGCCCGAACCGATACCGCGTTGCGGATCGTTCTGCGCATAGAAATTGAGTTCTGCGGTGGGCTGCAGGATCAGGCGGTTGGTGAGCAGGATGTCGTAGTCACCTTCCAAGCGTGCCGCGGTATGCCCCGATTCGCCAACAAACAACGTGGCTTCGGCCTCGAAGTTGTAGAGCGCCATGCCTTGTAGGCCAAAGGCCGCCCAGGTCTGGCTGTCACCGGGTTTGAAGTCCTGGCGCACGCCGCCGACCAGGTCCCACCACGGACTGATGGCATGCCCCCATAACGCTTGGGCTTCGGCGCTTTCAGTGCGGCCGGCGCTGCGCTCGCCTTCACTGCGTAGCCACAACCGGTCGATGTCACCGCCGACCCAACCCTTGATGTCCCAACTCTGCGCGTTGCCGTCGCCGCCCTGCCATTCCAACTGGTTGATCAGCAGCATCGAGTTCACGCCGCTGTCGTGCACCTGATGCCCTCCCGGCGCGTTGTAGACCGCTGCACGGTCTGCGTCGGTCAGCGCCGGAATCGGCGTACGGCTTTCGGTCAGCGCTGGCGTCGCCGGGCTCATGCCCTGAAATTCATCCTCGGCCGCCAACGCCCATGGGGCGAACCCCAGCGCGGCGAAGGCGATGCAAACGGGTAGAACACAACGGTTCATGCTCGCTTCCTTATTCATGCACGCGCACCTCACGGAACATGCCCATTTCCATGTGGTACAGCAGGTGGCAGTGATAGGCCCAGCGCCCCAGGGCATCGGCGGTGACGCGGTAACTGCGACGGGAGCCCGGTGGCATGTCGATCGTATGTTTGCGCACCTGGAACTGGCCGTTTTCGTCCTCCAGGTCGCTCCATAAGCCATGCAGGTGAATCGGGTGGGCCATCATGGTGTCGTTGACCAACACCAACCGCACGCGCTCGCCGTAGATCAGTTGCAGGGGTTCTGCATCGGAAAACTTCACGCCATTGAACGACCAAGCGAACTTCTCCATATGCCCGGTGAGGTGCAATTCAAGCGTGCGCGAGGGGGCGCGGCCATCGGGGTCTTCGAAGGTACTGCGCAGGTCGGCATAGGTGAGCACCCGGCGGCCGTTGTTGCGCAGGCCGATTCCGGGGTCGTCCAGTTTGGGCACCGGGTTCATCGCTTGCATGTCCACCAGCGGGTTGTTCTGCTCGCTGGCGGGGTGGTTCTGCATCGCCATGCCCATGGCACTGTGATCCATGCCTTCCATGCCTGGCATATCGGCCATCGCGCCGTGGTCCATGCCGCCCATGCCCATATCGTCCATGATCAGCCACGGGCGCGGATCCAGCGACGGTACCGGCGCGGTCGCGCCCTGCTGCCTGGCAAGGGTGCCACGAGCAAACCCTGTGCGGTCCATGGACTGGGCAAACAGGGTGTAGGCGTCTGCTACGGGCTCGACCAGCACATCGTAGGTTTCCGCCACGGCGATACGGAATTCATCGACGCTCACCGGCTTCACCGGCTGCCCATCCGCGGCGATCACGGTCATCTTCAACCCGGGAATACGCACATCGAAATAGGTCATCGCCGAGCCATTGATAAAGCGCAGGCGAATCTTTTCTCCCGGTTTGAACACCCCGGTCCAGTTCTGCCCAGGCGGCTGGCCGTTGAGCAAGTAGGTGTAGGTCTCGCCGCTGACGTCCGCAAGGTCGGTGGGGTTCATCTTCATTTGTGCCCACATCAGCCGGTCGGCAACCGTGGCCGACCAGCCCTGCTCGCCCACATCCCGGATGAAATCGCCCAGGGTAGGTTTGTGCAGGTTGTAGTAATCGGACTGCTTTTTGAGGGTCTTCATCAGGGCGACGGGGTCTTCGTCGGTCCAGTCCGACAGCATCACCACGTAGTCGCGCTGGTAGGCATACGGCTCGGGCTCCTTGGGGTCGATGACCAGCGGACCATACACGCCCTGCTGTTCCTGAAGCCCGGAATGGCTGTGATACCAGTAAGTGCCGTGCTGTTTGACCTTGAACTGGTAGACGTAAAGGCCGCCCGGCTCGATGCCCTTGAAGCTCAGGCCGGGCACGCCGTCCATGGTCGATGGCAGCAGGATGCCGTGCCAGTGGATCGAGGTGGGCTCCCCGAGGCGGTTTTTCACGCGCAGGGTCACGGTGTCGCCTTCGCGCCAGCGCAACAGCGGGCCGGGCAGGCTGCCGTTGACGGTCAACGCGGTGCGCGCACGGCCGGTCAGGTTGACGGGGGTCTGGTCAATAAACAGGTCAAATTCGCTGCCGGCGAGTACCGTGGGCTGGCCGGGGCTGGTCAGTGCCCACACCGGCGGGCGCCAAAGCCCGAGCCCGCCCAGCAGGCCGCCTGCGGCCAGGCCTTTGACGAATGTGCGTCTGGAGGTTGTGGAGTGCATGCCGATTCAAGTCCGTGAGTTGAATGGCAGCAGATTAGAAGTCGCCGGCTGTCAGCAACCTTAGCGGCAGATTACCGATTCGACAGGTTCACCCGGCACCCTCGGGGGCGCCGGGGCATAAGAGGATCAGGCGATCTGGGCTTTGGAGGCCACTTCAGCGAAGGTTGCCGGATCAAGCGCGTCAGCCTGCTCATCCAACACCTGGCGCGGATGATCATTGCCCGGAATCGAGCTGTCGATCAGCGCCAGCAATTGCGCACCCAGCGCCGTCAGGATGAAGTTCTCGCCATTGCCGCCCTCTTCTTCCGGCCGCGACTCGATAAAGCCACGCTTGAACAGTAGCGCCTCGTAATCGGCAGCGGTCTTCTTCAGCGCATCCAGGTTGCCAGTGTCCTCGCCGGCCGTCGCCTTCTCGGCCGCTTCCTGCTCGGCGTATTTGCGCGGGGCAAAGCTGCCCTCGCCGTTCTGCACTTCATGCAGCAGACGTTCGATCAGATCCCAATTGTAAGCCTTCATCCTGATTCCTCCTGCAGGCCGATGGAGTTAGCCCGTCTAAGGGAGTGACACGTCCTGGCACTGGCCGTTCAACCGAACGGACGGGCGTCATTTCTCTGAACTTTCCAGAGGTTCGCCACCTCAACTGCACATCACTGCCAAGGAAGTCCGACCATGAAAACCTTGATGAAGCTGACTCTCGCCGCCACGCTGCTAAGCGCCCTGCCCGCCTGGGCCTGCACGCCCGAGGAGGCCACCGCCAAGCGCGAAGAACTCGCCAAGCAAGTGACCAAGCTCACAGAGCAGAACCCAACCAAGGCCAAGGAGATGAATGACCAGTTGCAGAAAATGGACCTGGATACCGAAAGCGCCGAGTTTCCCGACAAGTGCCAGTTGATCGATGCGCGGCTCAAAGAGCTCAAGGAAGCGGCCGCCAAAACCAAAAACTGATGGCGAAAAAAAACCGGACATCGTCCGGTTTTTTTATGCCCGCCTGCTTATTCGGCAGCCGGAGCTTCTGGCTTGCGGCGCTTGAGCGGGGCCATGCCGTCCTTGCTGACGAGCGACAGGTTGTCGGTCTTCGGCCGGTTGGCGATCTTGCGCTTGGTCGGCGACTTGGCGCCGGTTTTCTTCTTGTCGCCCTTGGCGTCGGTCTTTTTCTTCTTCACGCCAACGGCCTTGCCCGACGCCTTGACCTTCTTCGGCCCGGTGTACGTGCCTTTGACTTCCTTGATGGTGCGGCGCTCGAACGACTGCTTCAGGTAGCGTTCGATGCTCGACATCAGGTTCCAGTCGCCGTGGCAGATCAGCGAGATGGCCAGGCCATCGTTGCCGGCCCGGCCGGTACGGCCAATACGGTGCACGTATTCGTCGCCGCTGCGTGGCATGTCGAAGTTGATCACCAGGTCCAGGCCGTCCACGTCGAGGCCGCGTGCGGCAACGTCGGTGGCCACCAGGATCTTCACGCCGCCCGCCTTGAGACGGTCGATGGCCAGCTTGCGGTCCTTCTGGTCTTTCTCGCCGTGCAGCACGAACGCCTTGTATTCCTGCGCAACCAGGCGCCCGTAGATACGGTCGGCGGCGGCACGGGTGTTGGTGAACACGATGGCCTTCTGGTAGGTCTCGTTGGCCAGCAACCAGTTCAGGATCTGTTCTTTGTGCACGTTATGGTCAGCGGTAACGATTTGCTGGCGCGTGGTGGCGTTCAGGTCGCTGACGTTGTTGACCTGCAAGTGCTCAGGGTTGTTCAGCACCTTGGCGACCATGTCACGCAGGGTCGAACCACCGGTGGTGGCGGAGAACAGCATGGTCTGCTGGCGGTTGACGCACTCGCCGACCAGACGCTGCACATCATCGGCAAAGCCCATGTCGAGCATGCGGTCGGCTTCGTCGAGCACTAGCACTTCGACTTCCTTGAGGTCAAGGTTGCCAGCGTTGAGCTGCTCGATCATGCGGCCAGGGGTGCCGATCAGAATATCCGGCACCTTGCGCAGCATGGCGGCCTGGACCTTGAAGTCTTCGCCACCGGTAATGATGCCGGACTTGATGAAGGTGAACTGCGAGAAGCGCTCGACTTCCTTGAGGGTCTGCTGGGCCAGCTCGCGGGTCGGCAGCAGGATCAGGGTCTTGATGCTGACGCGCACCTTGGCCGGGCCGATCAGGCGGTTGAGCACCGGCAGGACGAAAGCGGCGGTCTTGCCGCTGCCGGTTTGCGCCGTCACCCGCAGGTCACGCCCTTGCAGCGCGAGCGGGATGGCCGCTGCTTGCACAGGCGTAGGCTCGACAAATTTAAGCTCGGCCACGGCTTTGAGCAGGCGTTCGTGCAGGGCGAATTGGGAAAACACGGGTGCTACCTCGAAGAAATACAAAATATCAGCTGCATAGGTTACCGGTTTCGGGCGCCCAAACCGAGTTTCTTTACGCGAACGGGGCTAATCAGCTGCTTTTTTGTCAGCGATTTTGTCCAGGGCGTCAACTTTGTTGCACTTAAATGCTCTAATCGCCCCGTGTTGTCTTAAAGAAGAATCGGTTCACTCATGGATATCAAACAGCTCTGGCTCAACGTCCAAGACCTTTGGGGCGCCCTCGATGAACACCCGGTCCTGCATTCCAGCCTCGGTTTGCTGGTGTTGCTGGTGGTGGCATTGGTGGTGGGACGGATTGCCCGTTATCTCATCCTGCACGCCGTCAAATTGCTCGGCCGGCAACCGGCCCTGCACTGGCTGAACGACCTGCGGCATAACAAAGTCTTCCATCGCCTGGCGCAAATGACGCCGTCGCTGGTGGTCCAGTTCGGCCTGTACCTGGTGCCGGACCTGAGCAAGACCGCCATCCTGTTCATCGGCAACGTGGCCTTGGCGATCAGCATTCTGTTCATGGTGCTGGCGATTAGCGCCCTGCTCAACGCGCTGCTGGATATCTACGCACGCACCGAACACGCACGCACCCGCTCGATCAAGGGCTATGTGCAGCTGGCGAAAATGGTGCTGTTCGTGTTTGGCGCGATCATCATCGTCGCCACCCTGATCGACCGCTCGCCGCTGTTGCTGCTGTCAGGCTTGGGTGCGATGTCGGCGGTAATTCTGTTGGTGTACAAGGACACCCTGCTGTCGTTCGTCGCCAGTGTGCAATTGACCAGCAACGACATGCTGCGCGTGGGTGACTGGATCGAAATGCCCCAGGTCGGCGCCGATGGTGATGTGGTGGATATAACGCTGCACACGGTGAAGGTGCAGAACTTCGACAAGACCATCGTCTCCATCCCCACCTGGCGCTTGCTGTCCGAGTCGTTCAAGAACTGGCGTGGCATGCAGGCCTCCGGTGGGCGCCGTATCAAGCGCAGCCTGTACATCGACGCCAGCGGCGTACGCTTCCTGAACGATGAGGAAGAAGTGCGCATGACCCAGGTGCACCTGCTCAGCGGTTATATCAGCCGCAAACAGGCCGAACTCAAGGCCTGGAACGAGGCCCAGGGCCAGAGCGCGCAACTGTCGGCCAACCGTCGGCGCATGACCAACCTCGGCACCTTCCGCGCCTACGCCCTGGCGTACCTGCAAAGCCACCCGGACATCCAGCCGAACATGACCTGCATGGTGCGCCAGATGCAAACCACCGCCCAGGGCGTGCCGCTGGAGATCTACTGCTTTACCCGCACCACGGCGTGGGGCGATTACGAGCGGATCCAGGGGGATATCTTCGATTATCTATTGGCCGTGTTGCCGGAGTTCGGGCTGAGCCTGTATCAGCAGCCGAGTGGCAACGACCTGCGCGCCGGCGTGCTGCCGGCGTTGGCTGGGGCCATGCCGGTGCCCGTCGCCGAAACGGCATAAGGTGATGCGAACGGGATTACGGCAGTGATGCCGTAATCTCCTTGCGGCACACCTCAAGCACTTCATCGGCCAGGGCGGAATCGTCCGGGCACGCCCGCGACAGCATGATTGCGCCGATGGCATGGGCCATGCTGTCGAGCATTTTCGCCCGCACGTCTTCCTGTGGCCCGTCATGAGCCGCGCTGTATTTTGCTTCCAAGGCCTGCAGGGTATTTTCCAAACCCTCGGCGAAGGTCGCCTTCAGCGTGTCCGATTGACGGGCAGCATCGGCACACAACGCCGCCAAGGTGCATCCACCGCCGCGATGATCGCGGTGCTGCCTGGACAGGTAAACCTCGAAAAACTGCTCCACCTCCATCTCTGCGCTGTCGGCCAGTGACTGCGCCAGGCTGTTGGCGGCTGCTTCCGCCATCAGGTCCGCCTTGGAACCGAAGTGCTTGTAAAAGCCGCCCTGGGTAAACCCGGCCGCGGCCATCAACTCGGCCACGCCCACCCCATCGAAACCCCGCTCGCGGAACAACTCGGAAGCTGTCGCGACGATATGAGCCCGATTGTTCTGTGACTGTGCCTTGGTGATCTTCATGTCAGTGGTCCTGCCAGCTTTGCGAGATAGGCATATTACTATGATGTCGATCATAATCAAAACCGTTGACAGCTTTGATTATGATCGACATCATAAAACCTCCTCGCACTCACAGAGCATCACACCATGAGCACTTCCAACACCGTTCTGATCACTGGCGCTTCGACCGGCATTGGCGCCGCCTACGCCGAACGCTTTGCCGCACGCGGCCACGACCTCGTACTGGTCGCCCGTGACGTCACGCGCCTGGAAGCGCTCGCCGCCCGACTGCGTGAACACCACGCCGTCAGCATTGATATCCTCCCGGCCGACCTGACCCAGAGCGCGGACCTGGCAGTGGTTGAAGCGCGCCTGCGCGATGACGCCAGCATTGGCACCCTGGTCAACAATGCCGGCGCCGCGCAGTCCGGCGGTTTTATCGAACAATCCACCGACAGCGTCGCGCAGTTGGTCGCCCTCAACACCACCGCGCTGGTACGCCTGGCCAGTGCCATCGCCCCGCGCCTGGCGGCAGCGGGCAACGGCGCTATCATCAACATTGGCTCGGTAGTGGGCCTGGCCCCGGAATTCGGCATGACGGTCTACGGCGCGACCAAGGCGTTCGTGCTGTTCCTGTCCCAGGGCATGAGCCTCGAACTGGCGCCCAAAGGCGTGTACGTGCAAGCCGTGCTGCCCGCCGCCACACGTACCGAGATCTGGGAACGTGCGGGCATTGATATCAACACCCTCACGGACGTGATGGAAGTGGGCGATCTGGTGGACGCGGCGTTGGTGGGCTTCGATCGCCGCGAGCCGGTGACCATTCCGCCGTTGCAGGACGGCGCCCGCTGGGATGCGTTGCAAGCTGCGCGACAAGGCCTGCTGACGCAGATTAAGCAGTCTCAGGTTGCTGAGCGTTATCTGGCCAACGCCTGATCAACCGATAGCAGGCGTGCTCCGCGCCTGCCCTTCTCACTAAAGCAACGAGCGTTGAACCATGAAGGCATTTTCCATCGAGCGGTACGGCAAGCAGCCCGGCCGCCTCATCGAGGCCCCCGCGCCTGTCGTGGGTGAGCACGACGTGCTGGTTCAGGTGCGGGCCAGCAGCGTCAATGTGCTGGATGCAAAGATCGCCAAAGGCGAATTCAAACTGATCCTGCCCTATGCGTTGCCGTTGACACTGGGCAATGACCTGGCCGGCGTGGTGCTCAGCGTCGGCGCGGCGGTACGACGCTTCAAGCCGGGGGACGAAGTCTACGCCCGCCCGCCCCAGCAGCGTATCGGCACCTTCGCCGAGTTCATTGCCGTGCGCGAAGACGCACTGGCGCGCAAACCCACGAATATCAACATGGAGCAAGCCGCGTCCCTGCCCCTGGTCGCGCTGACGGCGTGGCAGGTGCTGGTGGAAACCGCGAAACTGAAGAAAGGCCAGAAGGTGTTCATTCATGCGGGCTCAGGCGGGGTGGGCAGTATCGCCATCCAACTGGCCAAGCATTTGGGCGCTTTTGTCGCGACCACCACCAGCACCGCCAATGTGGAGTGGGTCAAGGCGTTGGGGGCGGATGTGGTGATCGACTATAAACAGCAAGCCTTCGAGGCCGTGCTGCGAGATTACGATGTGGTGCTCAACAGCCTAGGCGCGGATGCGCTGGCCAAGTCACTGAAGATTCTCAAGCCCGGCGGTCAACTCATCTCCATCTCCGGGCCGCCGACGCCCGCCTTCGCCCGTGCCCAGAACCTGCCATGGGTATTAGGCCTGGTCATGGGTGTGTTGAGCAGCGGTATCCGCAGGAAAGCACGCAAGCAAGGCGTGAGCTATGACTTTGTGTTCATGCGTGCCAGTGGCGCCCAACTGGATGAAATCACCGCGTTGGTTGAGTCCGGGATTATCCGGCCGGTCATCGACCGTACCTTTCCTTTCGAATCCACGGCTGCGGCCCTGGACTATGTCGAACAAGGCCGCGCCAAAGGCAAGGTGGTGATCACAATGGCGACGGCACCGTCCGACGCACACCCAGCCGGCTGATCCACACCGCCCCCAGAATCACCAGACCGCCCAGGGCCAAACGGCCCAGCGGCTCGTGCTGGTTCCAGATCAGCAGGTTCAGCAGCAACCCCACCGGCACATGCAGGTTGTTCATCACCGCCAGGGTGCCGCCATTGACCAGGCAGGCGCCCTTGTTCCACCAGTACATGCCCAGCGCGGTGCTGACCAACCCGAGGAACACCAGTACGCCCGATTGCAGTGGCGCTTGCGGCAGGAAGTCAGCTTTGCCGAACAGCAGGAACGCCGGCAACACCACCAACAAGGCGCCCAGATAGAAATAACCGAAACGCCGAAAGTGCGGCTGGTCACTGGGATAACGCGCCACCAGGTGCTTGTACATGACTTGCCCGGCGGCGTAGGTGAAGTTGGCCAATTGCAGGAGCAAGAACCCCATCAAAAAGTGCGGGGTGATCTGATCGAAACGAATCACCGCCGCACCACCCACCGCCACCAGGGCCGCCACCAGCGCCCAGGGATTGAAGCGGCGATTAAGCGCGTCCTCGATCAGCGTCACATGCAGCGGTGTGAGGATGGTGAACAGCAGCACTTCCGGCACCGTCAGCACGCGAAAGCTCAGGTACAGGCATACGTAGGTCACGCCAAACTGCAATGCGCCGATCACCAACATGCCGCGCATGAACGCGGGCTCCACCGAGCGCCAGCGCGTCAGCGGAATAAAGATCAGCCCGGCCAGCACTACACGCACCAGCACGGCAAAGTAGCTGTCGACGTGACCGGCGAGGTATTCGCCAATCAAGCTGAAGGAAAATGCCTGAATCAGGGTGACAACCAGTAGATAGCCCATGCGCGCCTCATTTCGAATGGGCGCGACATTAAAGCTTTTTGGGGCTTGAAGAAACTCGGCGCAAAAAAAACCCGACCTCGCTAAAGCGGCAGTCGGGCAGGAGCACTCAGGAGCAAAAAGTGCAAAGGGAGGTTCGATACGCGCACTTGAAGGGTTTGCGTGGGGCTATATAAGCAGCACGGGATTATCTGACGATTAACGCCTCAGGCCACCTGGGCCAGCAGTGCCTTGGCGTGATTGACGCCCTTCTCCTGGAAGTCGCCGCCCAGGTTGACGCCTTCGGCGTGAATGAAGGTGACGTCATGAATGCCGATAAATGCCATGACCTGGCGCAGGTACGGTTCCTGATGATCCGAGGTAGCACCCGTGTGGATACCACCGCGCGCGGTGAGCACGATAGCGCGCTTGCCGGTCAACAAACCCTGAGGCCCGGTAGCGGTGTACTTGAAGGTCACACCGGCCCGCAACACGTGATCCAGCCAGGCTTTGAGGGTGCTGGGGATGGCGAAGTTGTACATCGGAGCGGCCATCACCAACACGTCGGCGGCCAGCAGTTCGTCAGTCAACTCGTTGGAGCGGTCCAGGGACACCTGTTCGTCGTCGTTACGCTGCTCCGCCGGCTTCATCCAGCCGCCCAGCAGGTTGGCATCCAGGTGGGGGACCGGATTGAGCGCAACGTCGCGCACGGTGATGTGGTCTGCCGGATGGGCGACTTGCCATTGGCTGATGAACTGTTGGGTGAGCTGGCGGGAAATGGAATCCTGCTGGCGCGCACTGCTTTCGATGATCAGAACATTGGACATGGCTTCGTAGGCTCCATCGGTAATTGCTGTAAGTCGATGGAGAGAAGGTTAACCAGGTCCAATTCGATAAAAAAGCGCAAAAAACTGCTACAACCCATCTAGAAATTTGTTTATATGCGGAGTATTCCTGTGGGCATGCCCCGCTGGTGCTTTATTTTGGCGCGCAGTCCAGGGCAATACGCATCTTGATGATGGCGCGGTTGAACTTGACCGTGGTGTTAGTGTTTTTGCCAGCAGGCACGGTCACGGTACGACGGCGTGGCGATTCCGGGCCGTTGGTGAAGGTTACCGAACACACAGCATCCCGGGTGCCGTAGTTGCTTAGCTGAATCGAACTGATGTCTGCGTCCACATCGGACGCGGTGTAATCAATGCTGACGCCATCGATCTTTTTCGTCACGTCGATAGGATAGGCAAACGCGCTCATCGGCAGCAGCGCCAGCAACACACAACACAATTTTCTCATTCGGCAGTCTCCAATAAGGACCGCCAGCTTAGGACAAGAGGAGCTCATCTTGAAAGCGCCCCGCGTTACCCTCGATCAATGGCGCACCTTGCAAGCCGTGGTCGACCATGGCGGCTTTGCCCAAGCCGCCGAAGCGCTGCACCGTTCGCAATCTTCGGTGAGCTACACCGTGGCGCGCATGCAGGACCAACTCGGCGTCCCGCTGCTGCGCATCGACGGGCGCAAGGCGGTGCTGACCGAGGCCGGTGAGGTGCTGCTGCGCCGCTCTCGCCAACTGGTGAAAAACGCCAGCCAACTGGAAGACCTCGCCCATCACATGGAACAGGGCTGGGAAGCCGAAGTGCGCCTGGTGGTGGATGCCGCCTACCCCAGCGCACGTCTGGTTCGCGCGTTAACCGCTTTTATGCCGCAAAGCCGTGGCTGCCGGGTGCGCCTGCGCGAAGAGGTGCTGTCCGGGGTCGAAGAGTTGCTGCTCGACGGCATGGCGGACCTGGCCATTTGCGGGTTTATCATCCCAGGCTACCTGGGCACGGAAATGAGCGATGTGGAGTTCGTCGCCGTGGCCCACCCCGATCACTCGCTGCATCGCGTCAACCGTGAGCTGAGTTTCCACGACCTTGAAAGCCAGATGCAGGTGGTGATCCGTGACTCCGGCCGCCAGCAACCGCGCGACGTCGGCTGGCTCGGCGCCGAACAGCGCTGGACCGTTGGCAGCCTCGCGACCGCGGCCACCTTCGTCGGCAGCGGCCTGGGCTTTGCCTGGCTGCCCCGGCACATGATCGAGCGCGAACTCAAGGAAGGCGTGCTCAAGCAGCTTCCCCTGGAAAAAGGCGGCAGTCGCAACCCGACATTTTACCTGTACTCCAACAAAGACAAACCACTGGGGCCCGCCACGCAGATCCTCGTGGAATTGCTGCGCACCTTTGACACCGCTCCCCTGGACGCGCCCTTTGCCGCTCCCCAACAAGCCTGAAACGGAGTTCACCCATGGCCTGGTTCGACCATGAAGGCTGCAGCCTGCATTACGAAGAATATGGTCATGGCAACCCGCTGATCCTGATCCACGGCCTGGGCTCCAGCAGCCAGGATTGGGAACTGCAAATACCGGTACTCGCCCGGCACTACCGCCTGATCGTGGTTGACGTGCGCGGCCATGGTCGCTCGGACAAACCCCGAGAGCGCTACAGCATCAAAGGGTTTACCTTCGACCTGATCGCGCTGATCGAACACCTCGACCTGCCAGCGGCCCACGTGGTGGGTTTATCCATGGGCGGCATGATCGCCTTCCAACTGGCGGTGGATGAACCCCTGCGGGTCAAGAGCCTGTGCATCGTCAACAGCGCGCCTGAGGTCAAGGTGCGCAGTGCCGATGACTATTGGCAGTGGGCCAAACGCTGGACCCTGGCCCGCGTGCTCAGCCTGGGCACCATCGGCAAGGCCTTGGGCGATCGGCTGTTCCCCAAACCTGAGCAGGCCGACCTGCGCCGCAAGATGGCCGAGCGCTGGGCAAGCAACGACAAACGTGCTTATCTCGCCAGCTTCGACGCCATTGTGGGCTGGGGCGTGCAGGAACAACTGTCGAGAATTGCCTGTCCAACCCTGGTCATCAGCGCCGACCATGACTACACCCCCGTGGCGCAGAAAGAAATCTATGTAAAACTGCTGCCCGATGCGCGACTGGTGGTCATCGAAGATTCCCGCCATGCCACGCCCTTGGATCAACCCGAGGTCTTTAACGCGACCTTGCTCGATTTTCTAAAGACCGTCGAAACCACTACCCAGGATCACTGACCCATGCTGAAAAAAATCGCCTTCTTTGCCGGTTCCGCCTTGTTCGCTGCCAACCTGATGGCGGCTGAGCCGGCCAAGGCGCCACACGTGTTGCTCGACACCACCAACGGCCAGATTGAAATCGAACTGGACCCGGTCAAGGCGCCGATCAGCACCAAGAACTTCCTGGCCTATGTCGACAAGGGCTTCTACACCAACACGATCTTTCACCGCGTGATCCCGGGCTTCATGGTTCAGGGCGGCGGGTTCACCCAGCAAATGTCGCAAAAGCCGACCGAAGCACCGATCAAGAACGAAGCCAGCAATGGCCTGCATAACGTGCGTGGCACCTTGTCCATGGCTCGCACCAATGACCCGAACTCGGCCACCAGCCAATTCTTCATCAACGTGGCCGACAATGCCTTCCTCGACCCAGGCCGCGATGCCGGTTATGCCGTGTTCGCCAAAGTGGTCAAGGGCATGGACGTGGTCGACATCATCGTCAACTCCCAGACCACCACCAAGCAAGGCATGCAGAACGTGCCTATCGATCCTGTGATCATCAAGTCGGCCAAGCGCATCGACTGAGGTCTGCAGGCAGCTTTGCGCGGTGCCCGCACGGCACCGTGCACCTTTGAAAGGAGAGCCCGCCCGGCGGGCGTCAAACCTAATGCTCTATCGTCGTTTTGAACAGCTGATCGATATTTTCCGCGACGCCCCCAGCGCGGCCCCTCCCGAAAAAGTCCTGCCCTTCTATCTCTATTACCTGCGCCAGGTGTGGCCGTGCTTCGCCGCGCTCTTGGTAGTGGGACTGGTCGGCGCCCTGATCGAAGTCGCGCTGTTCAGCTACCTGAGCCGCATCATCGACCTGGCCCAGGGCACGCCGCCGGCGAACTTCTTCCAGATCCACAGCGCCGAGCTGATCTGGATGGCCGTGGTCGCCCTGTTGCTGCGCCCGCTCTTCAACGGCCTGCATGACTTGCTGGTGCACCAGACCATCAACCCCGGCATGACCAGCCTGATCCGCTGGCAGAACCACAGCTACGTGCTCAAGCAGAGCCTGAATTTCTTCCAGAACGATTTTGCCGGGCGCATCGCCCAACGGATCATGCAAACCGGCAACTCCTTGCGTGACTCGGCGGTGGCGACCGCTGAGGCTATCTGGCACGTGTCGATCTACGCCATCAGTGCCCTGGTGCTGTTTGCCGAGGCCGACTGGCGGCTGATGATCCCGCTGATCACCTGGATCGTTTGCTACAGCCTGGCCCTGCGTTACTTCGTACCTCGTGTGAAAGAACGCTCGGTGGTCTCCTCGGAGGCGCGCTCCAAGTTGATGGGCCGAATTGTCGACGGCTATACCAACATCACCACCTTGAAGCTGTTCGCCCATACGCAGAATGAACAGGAATACGCCAAGCAAGCGATCATCGAGCAGACCGAAAAAACCCAACTGGCCGCCCGCGTGCTCACCAGCATGGACACCGTGATCTGTATTTTGAACGGCCTGCTGATCGTCACCACCACTGGCCTGGCCCTGTGGCTGTGGACACAGTCGCTGATCTCCGTGGGTGCGATTGCCCTGGCTACCGGGCTGGTGATCCGCATCGTCAACATGTCCGGCTGGATCATGTGGGTGGTCAACGGCATCTTCGAAAACATCGGTATCGTGCAGGACGGCCTGAAGACCATCGCCCAGCCACTGGCCGTGGTCGACCGTGAAAACGCGCCGCGCCTGACAGTGCCCCACGGCCAGGTGCGCTTTGAGCAGGTGGACTTCCACTACGGCAAAAAGAGCGGAATCATTGGCGGCCTGAACCTTGAGATCAAGGCCGGGGAAAAGATCGGCTTGATCGGCCCGTCCGGCGCAGGCAAATCGACGCTGGTCAACCTGCTGCTGCGCCTTTACGACCTGCAGGGCGGGCGCATCCTCATCGACGGCCAGGACATCGCCGAGGTCGCCCAGGAAAGCCTGCGCGCACAGATCGGCATGATCACCCAAGACACCTCGTTGCTGCACCGCTCGATCCGCGACAACCTGTTGTATGGCAAGCCCGACGCGACTGATGAGGAACTGTGGGCGGCGGTGCACAAGGCCCGCGCCGATGAGTTCATCCCGCTGCTGTCGGACTCCGAGGGCCGCACCGGGCTGGATGCCCATGTGGGTGAACGCGGGGTAAAACTCTCCGGCGGGCAACGCCAGCGTATCGCTATCGCCCGCGTGCTGCTCAAGGACGCACCGATCCTGATCATGGACGAAGCCACCTCTGCGCTGGACTCGGAAGTGGAAGCGGCGATCCAGGAGAGCCTGGAAACCCTGATGCAGGGCAAGACGGTCATTGCGATTGCGCACCGGTTGTCGACCATCGCACGCATGGACCGCCTGGTGGTGCTGGAAAAAGGCCAGATCGCCGAAAGCGGCAGCCATTCCGAGTTGCTGGCATACGGCGGGCTTTATTCGCGGTTATGGCAGCATCAAACCGGGGGATTTGTCGGTATAGACTGATTTTGTTGGGTAAAGCCCCGCTCAATTCCGAACAATTCTGACAGCTTTCTCTATCTGACTGGTCTTGCGGCACAATCCTGCTGTACTGCAATCAGGCCCCAGGAGGGCCCTGATTTAAGGCGGCAGGGAAGCCACACAGACCGTTAATCAGATAGAGCAATCTAAGGAAGTGTTCATGTCACTGTTCAAACGTTCCGTAACGGAAGGACTGGGTACGTTTTGGCTGGTGTTGGGTGGCTGCGGGAGTGCGGTGTTGGCCGCAGCGTTCCCCAATGTAGGCATCGGCCTGCTCGGTGTGTCACTGGCTTTCGGGCTCACGGTACTGACCATGGCGTTTGCCATCGGGCATATCAGCGGTTGCCACCTTAACCCGGCCGTCTCGGTGGGGCTGGTGGTCGGCGGCAGGTTCCCGGCCAAAGAGTTGCCGGCCTACATCGTGTCCCAAGTGATCGGTGGCGCCATCGCTGCCGCACTGCTGTACTTCATCGCCAGCGGCAAACCCGGGTTCGAACTGGCCTCCGGGCTGGCAAGCAATGGTTACGGCGAGCATTCACCCGGTGGTTATTCCATGGCGGCAGGCTTTGTCTGTGAGCTGGTGATGACGGCGATGTTCGTGCTGATCATCCTTGGCGCCACCGACCGTCGAGCCCCGGCAGGCTTCGCGCCCATCGCCATTGGCCTGGGATTGACGCTGATCCACCTGATCTCCATCCCGGTGACCAACACCTCGGTCAACCCGGCCCGCAGCACAGGGCCTGCATTGATTGTCGGCGGCTGGGCGCTGCAGCAGTTGTGGCTGTTCTGGCTCGCGCCGATCCTCGGCGCGGTGATTGGCGGCATCACCTACCGATGGTTAGGTGCAGAGAAAACAGCTTGACCCACTCCCTGTAGGAGCGAGCTTGCTCGCGAAAAACGCCAACGATGACGCAGTGCTTACAGCTGTGAACCCGCGTCGCCTGCACGTTCTTCGCGAGCAAGCTCGCTCCTACAAGGTGTTTTACGGCTTGACCTCTATTGAATGCGCTTCAACCCTGGTGGGCTTGCATGTACTGACGCAACAATTGATTAATACGTGTCTGATATCCGGTGCCTTGACCTTTGAACCACTCCAGAACATCGGCATCCAGTCGAATGGTCACCGCCTGCTTAACCGGAACACGTAACTCGGCGCGTCGGAAAAATTCGGCGTCCAGCTCAGGAATATCGCTGGTGTCGATTTCTTTATCATTCATGTTGGCCAGGCGCTCCCAATCAGTTTTCGATGTTTGCGTCATAGTATTTGGCCTCCTTCTTGGTTGCTTTTCGCGCAGAGATGATACGGATCACATCACCACACCGCTCGGTATATACGACCACACCCATTAACAATTTGATCCAGCCAATACTGATCCAACGCTCTTCGCCATAATCTGCCCGATCATCGCGCAAGGCCAGCATTGGATGCCGAAAAATATCTGGGACGTCGTTAAAGTCGATGCCGTGCTTAGAAATATTGGCTTTGTTCTTAGATTCATCCCACTCAAAATGCATGGCACATCCTGTATGTACGTTTGTACATACAGATTAGCGATTTTATTGTTAGTCAGCACGGTTGCCAGACCGGTGGTTCAGACCTGCCGATAAGGCAAAGCCGCCCTCGCCTCTTCGGCATACGCCAGAACCCCCACCCGCTCTCGCTCAAGAAAATCCTCCACAGCGTTCTTCAAGCCCGGGTGGCGCAAATAGTGCCATGAGCGCGTAATCACCGGTTCAAACCCGCGAATCAATTTGTGCTCCCCCTGGGCACCGGCATCGAAGCGTTGCAGGCCGTGGGCGATGGCGTAGTCCATGCCTTGGTAGAAGCAGGTTTCGAAATGCAGGCGGTCGAATTCCGCCAGGCACCCCCAGTAGCGGCCGTAGATGCTGTCGCCACCAAGCAGGCTGAAGGCCATGGCCACCGGGCGCGTGCCTTGTTTGGCCAAGACTACGCGGATGGCTGCGGGCATGCGCTCAGCCAGCAGGCTGAAAAACGCGCGGGTCAGGTAGGGCGATTGCCGGCGCACCGCGTAGGTGTTGGCGTAGCAGGCGTAGACAAAATCCCATTGGGCTTCGCTCAGCTCGTGGCCTTGCAACCACTCGAACTCGATACCCTGCCCCGCCACTTGTTCGCGCTCTTTGCGCATCTGTTTACGCTTGCGTGAACTCAGGGCGTCGAGGAAATCCTGGAAGTCGCGGTAGCCTCGGTTCTGCCAATGAAACTGACAACCCAGGCGTTGCAACCAGCCGGGGTGTTGGGCCATGGCTTCATCGGCGAGGGCATCGGTAAAGTTGATATGGGCGCTCGACAGGCCTTCGATCTCCAGATACCCCGGCAGGCTATTGAGCAATTCGAAAGCGTCTGCGGCACTGGCAGCCAACACGCGCGGCCCACCGACCGGGCTGAACGGCACGGCCGTCAGCAACTTGGGGTAGTAGTCGATGCCAGCGCGCTCGCAGGCGTCGGCCCAGCCGTGATCGAACACGTACTCGCCATAAGAATGCCATTTTCGATAACCCGGCAATGCCGCCATCAACCGGTCGCCTTCCCAGTGCAGCAAATGCTCCGTCTGCCAGCCCGAATGCGGGCCGACGCTGGCGCTGTCTTCCAGCGCGCTCAGAAACCCATGCTGCATAAACGGCTGGGCCTGTGGCATCAGGGCATCCCACGTGTGCGCAGCGATATCGGACAGGCTGTCCAGGCGTTGCAACGGCATCGGCATCCTCATTGTTTCTTGGCATGAAAACCTGGCGAGTATCGCTGATCACAGCCGCGCGCACATCCTCAAAACACGCGGACAGACCTCAAAACCCTTAGTTCCGTAGCGTAACGATTTGTCATCTAGATGAAATCACTTAGCCACTACTCCGTCATAAACGGTCGCGATACTGACGCCAGTTTTTAGAGCGTCCGGGTCTACCGGGCGACATTTTTCCGTCCGTCATGGGTCGGTTGTGTCCTGGAGGGTGTTGCCCTCCCTCCTCACTTTCGGAGATTGATATGCGTCTTGCTTCCACTAAAACTGCGGCGGTCCTGTGCGGCGGCCTGTTGCTGGCACTGAGCGTTCCGGCCAGCGCTGCAGTCGACGCTAAATTGCTCGACATGCTCAAGGCCAACGGCCAGATCACCGCGGCGCAGTACACCGAACTGCAAATGGAGCTGGCCAGGGATCAGAAAGAACAGCAGATCGCCCGCCAGGCTCAACAAGAGACCAACGAGCAGATCGCGGCCACTGCGAAAAAAACCAACGAGCTGAGCAGCTTCGACCAGAAATTGGCTTGGGCAGCCAAGACCCAGTTCAAGGGTGATGTGCGCTTCCGTCAGGAAACCATCAAGATCGACGGCGAGCCCAACAACGGTGGGCGTGACAAGGACCGTCAACGTATCCGTGCGCGCCTGGGTGCCTACACCGAAATCAACCCGCAAGTGGACACCGGTATCCGTATCGCCACCGGCGGCGGCGACGATGCACGTTCCACTAACCAGGACCAGGATGGTTACTTCGATAAGAAATCGATCTGGCTGGACCTCGGCTACATCGACTACCACCCGGACCAGATCAAGAACCTGCACGTGATCGGCGGCAAGATGCTGCAACCGTGGGTGAACATGGGCGACGTGATCTGGGATAGCGACATCAACCCTGAAGGCCTGGCCGTCACCTACAAATACCCGCTGGGGAGCAGCGCAGAACTGTTCGGCAGCCTGGGTAACTACAACCTCAAGGACAACGTGGACGGTGACGGCGTGCAATTTCGCCATGACCTGCGCCTGACGTCCGGCCAGTTGGGTACGCGTTTCTCGGTCACCGACAACCTGAAAATGACCTTGGGCGGCAGCATCTACGCCTACAAGAATGACGAAGACAGCCGTTGCACAACCACCACCACGCCTTGCGCATTGGCGGTCAACGGCAACTCGGCCAACAACGAATTCCGTTTGTACGAAGGCTTTGCACAAGCAGACATCGGCGGCCTGGCCGTGCCGCTGTCGTTCTACGGTCAGTACGTGAAAAACAACGATGCGGTGACCGACCAGGACACCGCCTGGTTGCTGGGTGCCAAGTCCAAGGTGTTCGGTTTGAACCTGGACTACAACTACCGCGACGTTCAACGTAACGCCGTCGTAGGCGCCTTCACCGATTCGGACTTCGCCAACGGCACCACCGGTTCGCGCGGTCACAAGATGAAAGTCAGCTACGACATCGACAAGAACTTCGCCATCGGCGCCACCTACTTCCTGACCAAGGCTGACTTCGCCAGCCGGACCCAGCGGGATGCCGACACCAACACCTTGCAGCTGGACGCTGAAGCCAAGTTCTGATGCCTAACGTGTAGGAGCGAGCTTGCTCGCGAAGAACCCACAGGCAACGCGTTTATCCAGAATACCCGCGTTATCGTTGACGTTCTTCGCGAGCAAGCTCGCTCCTACATATCCTTACGCCGTTCGGCCACCAGTTGGTCGGCCAACGCATCCACACCCTCCACCGGCTCCTGCGACATACGCTTGAGCGTCGCCTGCATCAGGCGCATCTGACGGATAAAGCGCCGGCAGTTCGGGCAAAACATCAAGTGATGACGCACCATCAGACGCTCGCGAAAGGTCAATTGCCCATCGAGATAGTCACTGGAACGCGCTACTTGCTCTTTACAGGTCAACATTCGCCCGTTTCCTCAAAATGCTCCACCGTGGCGAAGACTTTAAGCCGTGCTCGATGCAACAGCACACGGACGTTGGAGAGTGAAAGGGTCAGAAGATTACAGATCTCTTCCAGCTCCAGGCCCTGGCGTTCACGCAACACCAACACGCTGCTTTGCAATTCGGACAAACTCAGAATCGTATGCTCCAGGCATTTGCGCAATTCATCTTCGGTCAGCAGCGCTTCCGGGGTGTCCTGATGCCAGGCATACGGGGCGACAGCCCAATGGCCATCATCCGGACTGAAGCGGTCATCACCGATAGTGCCGTGGGGTGAGGGCAAATCATCGAGCAGCACTTCCCGACGATTTTGTTTGTAACGACTCTTTGCGGAGTTGGCAGTAATGGTCAATAACCACGTCTTGAGGCTTGATCGCCCTTCGAACTTGGCCAGGTTGCGCACCACGGAAAGCCAGGCGTCTTGCACGACTTCGTCGGCGTGGCGCTGGCCGACGATGGCATAGGCCACTGCCCGCATTGCACTCTGGTAGGTGTTGACCAAATCCTTATAAGCCCGCTGCTCACCCTTGAGCAGGCGTTGAAGCAGGTGCGTGTCGTCCGCTGCTGCCATCGTTTACCTCAATCTTGCCGTGGAAATACGGTCAATGTGGGAACTGGCTTGCCTGCGATCCAGACAACTCGGTGAATCAGGCACACCGAGCCGATGCCTTCGCAGGCAAGCCAGCTCCCACAGTTGACCGCGTCCGGCCACACACTCAGCGTTTGCGCAGGATCACACTGCCAATCGAATACCCGGCGCCAAAGGAGCTGAGGACGGCAACCGCGCCCTTGGGCAGGTCATCTTGATAAGTGTGGAACGCAATCACCGAGCCGGCCGAGCTGGTATTGGCGTAAGTATCGAGGATCACTGGCGCTTCTTCCACCGACGCGTCGCGCCCCAGCAGTTTCTTCACGATCAGGTGGTTCATGCTCAGGTTGGCCTGGTGCAGCCAGAAGCGCTTCACATCGGTGACACTCAGCTGGTTTTCTGCCAAGTGCTCGCCGATCAATTCGGCCACCATCGGGCAGACATCACGGAATACCTTGCGGCCTTCCTGCACGAACAGCTTGTCGGGGGCGCCGATGCCCTCTTCCGCCGTGCGGTTGAGAAAACCGAAGTTGTTGCGAATGTTGTTGGAGAACTTGGTCAGCAGCTTGGTGCTCACCACATCGAACTGATGTTCGGACGTCGCCAGGTCAGCACGCTCCAGGATCACCGCCGTGGCGGCGTCACCGAAGATGAAGTGGCTGTCACGGTCACGAAAGTTCAGGTGGCCGGTGCAGACTTCCGGGTTGACCATCAGGATCGCCCGGGCCTGGCCCAACTGGATGCTGTTGGCCGCGTTCTGGATGCCGAAGGTGGCCGAGGAGCACGCCACGTTCATGTCGAAACCGAAGCCCTGGATACCCAAGGCTTCCTGGACTTCAATGGCGATCGCCGGGTAGGCGCGTTGCAGGTTGGAGCAGGCAACGATCACGCCGTCGATGTCGGCGGCGGTCTTGCCGGCGCGCTGCAAGGCTTGTTCGGCGGCACCGATGGCCATCTGGCAAAGCACCGACCATTCATCGTTGCTGCGCTCGGGCAGGCGTGGGGCCATGCGCTGCGGATCGAGGATGCCGTCCTTGTCCATCACAAAACGGCTCTTGATGCCGGATGCTTTTTCGATGAATGCCGCGCTCGACTCAGTCAGCGCCTGCACATCGCCACGTTCGATAGCGGCGGCGTTGTCGGCATTGAACTGTTGTACGTAGGCATTGAAAGACTGCACCAGCTCTTCGTTGGAAATGCTGTTGGCCGGGGTGTACAGGCCAGTGCCGCTGATGACGACGTTATGCACGGTCGTTCCTCTAAATCTGTCAGGCAGAAGATATTGGTACCGTCGTACCAAACTTAAAGTGGTTTGATGTCATCCAGCGGGCATCAAACTGGCAATGCTTTTATTCACTCTTGTAACCGCGAAGTTTGCCACAACCCTGGGGATTTGGCGCTATAGGCCAGACAAACATCCCATTGTGGGATGGGGGCTTGCCCTGATGCCTGTAGGAGCGAGCTTGCTCGCGAAAAACTCACAGGCGCCGCGTTTATTCAGGAAACACGCGTTATCGTTGAGGTTTTTCGCGAGCAAGCTCGCTCCTACAGGCCTTCAGGGCTCTACCTGGCTCCATTGCTTGCTCAGGCGCTTATCGGAAATCGGTACCTTGGTGCCCAACTGCTGGGCAAACAGCGACACGCGGTATTCCTCCAGCCACCAGCGGTACAGCTCCAGTTGCGGGTCGCGCTTGCCTTCCTGGGTATGTTTGTTCAGGCGGTTCTGGTACTGCGCCCACAAACCGCCCAATTCGCTGCTCCACACCCGGTCCTTTTGCACCTGGCTCGGCAGTTTTTCCAGGCGCAGCTCAATGGCCTTGAGAAAACGCGGCAGTTCCTTGAACCACTGGGCCGGGGTTTCCCGCACAAAGCCTGGGTACACCAGGTTGCTCAGTTGCTGCTTGATATCGTTCAAGGCCACGGCCTGGGCCAGGTCGATCTTGCCCTTGAAGCGTTTTTGCAGGCCGTGCCAGAGTTTCAGCACCTCCAGGGTCAGGCGCGCCAGCCGTTCGGCGTGCTCAGTCCAACTGCCGCGCTTGCGTTCAGCCAAGGCCGCCAAACCCGCGCCATCGCGTGGCAGGCTGTCTTCGCCTTCAAGTACACAGGTATCGAGGCTGGCCAGCAGGATGTCTTCCACCAGCGCGTCGATACGCCCCAGTTCGCGGTACATCAAGCCCAGCTCGGTCAAGCCCGGCAATTTGCCGCGCAGGAATTTCGCCGGTTCCGCCAATTGCTGCATCAGCAGGCGCTGCAAGGCGCGACGGTGCTGGAACTCGGCTTCGGCAGCGGTAGAGAAACGCCCCTCCTTGACCGTGCCGTTCTCTTCCACCAGGGCCGGGTACACCGTCATCGACAGGCCGGCGATGTTCTGCTGGGTTTTTTCCGCCACCGCCGCAAACACCTTGGCCTCTACCGGCTGCTGGCTTTTGGCGGTTTGCGGCACGGCCAAGGCGGCCTGGCTGGCTTCGGCGAACCGTGCGGTCAGCTCGGCCAGGTCGCGGCCTTCGCCGAGGAACTTGCCCTGGCCGTCGACCACTTCCAGGTTCATCTTCAGGTGGTTTTCCACCTGCTGCGCCGCCTCGGCCCACGCCTCATCGCTGACCCGCGCGCCGGTCATGCGCAGCAATTCACGCCCCAGCGCCTGGGGCAGCGAACCCTGGCCGAACTCGATGCGTTGCAGCGCGGCCTTGACGAAGTCCGGCACCGGCACAAAGTTTTTGCGCAGCGCCTGGGGCAAGTTGCGCACCAGGGCGATGCACTTGGCTTCGATCAACCCCGGCACCAGCCACTCCAGGCGCTCGGCTGGCAACGCCGGCAACAACGGCGCCGGCACCCGCAGGGTCACGCCGTCACGGGGGTGGTTGGGTTCGAAGTGGTAACTCAGGGCCAGGGCCAGGTCGCCCAAGTGCAAGGTGTCCGGGTAATGCGCGGCGGTGACTTCGCTGGCCTCGCGGGCCAGTACGTCTTCTTCGCGCATGATCAGCAGTTGTGGGTCTTTCTGGCTGTTGACCTTGTACCAACTGTCAAAGGTGGCGGTCTGGTGAATCTCTGCGGGCAGGCGCGCATCGTAGAAGGCGTACAGGGTTTCTTCGTCGGCCAGGATGTCGCGACGGCGAGCCTTGGCTTCCAGCTCGTCGAGTTGCTCCAGCAGTTTCTGGTTGGCCGTCAGGCATTTGGCCCGGGACTGAATTTCGCCGCGCACCAAGCCTTCACGAATAAACAACTCACGGGACACCACCGGGTCAATCGGCCCGTAATGCACCGGCCGGCGCCCGACCACGATCAACCCGAACAGGGTGATCTGCTCAAAGGCCACCACCTGGCCGCGCTTCTTCTCCCAATGGGGTTCGAAGTGATTTTTCTTGATCAGGTGCCCGGCCAGCGGTTCGATCCAATCCGCGTCGATTTTCGCCACCATGCGTGCATAGAGCTTGGTGGTTTCCACCAGTTCGGCGGTCATCAGCCATTGCGGGCGCTTCTTGCCGATGCCCGAAGACGGGTGAATCCAGAAGCGACGCTGGCGCGCTCCGAGGTAATCGCCGTCTTCGGTCTTCTGGCCGATCTGGCTAAGCAGGCCGGACAACACGGCTTTATGCAGCTTCGGATAATCGGCGGGCTCTTTGTTGAGGCTCAGCTGCATGTCGCGGCAGATCAGGCTCAATTGGCGATGGGAGTCGCGCCACTCGCGCAGGCGCAAGTAGTTGAGGAAGTTCTTGCGGCACCAGTTGCGCAACGGGCTGGCGGTCAGTTCCTGGCGCTGCTCCTCGAAACCGCGCCACAGGTTGACCAACCCGGCGAAGTCCGAATCCGGATCTTTCCACTGTGCGTGGGCCTGGTCGGCGGCCTGTTGGCGCTCCGGCGGCCGCTCGCGCGGGTCCTGGATCGACATGGCGCTGGCGACGATCAACACTTCCTGCAAACTGCCGAGCTTGGCCGCTTCCAGCAACATACGGCCCATGCGCGGGTCCACCGGCAAGCGGGCGAGCTGGCGGCCCAACGGCGTGAGCTGGCTGTTGCGGTCTACCGCCGAGAGTTCTTGCAGCAGGTTGAAACCGTCGCTGATGGCCTTGCCATCCGGCGGTTCGATAAACGGGAAATCGGTAATCTCGCCCAGGCGCAGGTGCAGCATCTGCAGGATCACGGCCGCGAGGTTGGTACGCAGGATCTCCGGGTCGGTAAATTCCGGGCGCCCGATAAAATCTTCTTCGCTGTACAGGCGTACGCAAATGCCCGGCTCAACCCGGCCGCAGCGGCCTTTACGCTGGTTGGCGCTGGCCTGGGAAATCGCCTCGATGGGCAAACGCTGCACCTTGGCGCGGTAGCTGTAGCGGCTGATGCGCGCCGTGCCGCTGTCGATCACATAGCGAATGCCCGGCACGGTCAGCGAGGTTTCCGCGACGTTGGTCGCCAGTACCACGCGCCGGCCCGGGTGGGACTGGAAAATGCGCTGCTGCTCGGCCGGCGACAGCCGTGCGTACAACGGCAAAATCTCGGTGTGCTTGAGCTGGGCCTTGCGCAGCATGTCGGCCGCGTCACGAATCTCGCGCTCGCCGGGCAAAAACACCAGCACGTCGCCAGGGCTGCGCCGTTCGCTGCGCTCATAGGCGGCGATTTCATCGAGGGTAGCGAGGATCGCCTGGTCGACAGTCAGGTCGTCCTCGACGCGGTTGCCCTCCTCGTCCTGTTCCAGGGTGAGCGGGCGATACCAGGTGTCCACCGGGAAGGTACGGCCCGACACCTCGACAATCGGCGCATCGTCAAAATGCTTGGAAAAGCGCTCCAGGTCGATGGTGGCCGAGGTGATGATGACTTTCAGGTCGGGGCGACGCGGCAACAGGGTCTTGAGGTAGCCGAGCAGGAAGTCGATGTTCAGGCTGCGTTCGTGAGCTTCGTCGACGATGATCGTGTCGTAGCGTTCCAGGTAACGGTCGTTCTGGGTTTCGGCCAGCAGGATGCCGTCGGTCATCAGCTTGATCAGGGTGTTGGCATCGCTCTGGTCTTCAAAGCGCACTTGATAGCCGACCAGAGCGCCTAGCGGCGTGGCCAACTCTTCAGCGACGCGGCTGGCGACACTGCGCGCGGCGATCCGACGCGGCTGGGTATGGCCGATCAGGCCGAACTGGCCGCGGCCGATTTCCAGGCAGATTTTCGGCAACTGCGTGGTTTTACCCGAGCCGGTCTCACCGGCGATGATCAGCACCTGGTGCTTGTTCAGCGCGTCTTTGATCTCATCGCGCTTGGCAGCAATCGGCAGGCTGTCGTCGTAGCGAATCACCGGCAGGCTGGCGCGCCGCGCCGTAACCTGCGCGCAAGATGCCTGCATGCGCGCCACCCACTGCGCCATTTTGTCCTCGTCGGGCTTCTTGCGCAGCTCAAGCAACTGGCGCCGCAAGCGGTGGCGGTCGGCGAGCATGGCGTGATCGAGGGTTTTGAGCAGTTGGTCGAGGGTGGGTGCTTGGTCAGTCATCAGCTATTTCGACGGTCATCTATTTATGCACGGCCGGCAAGTGTGGCAGAAAAGCAGCCCATCTGGCAGGCGGTTGAGCTTCAACGGGTGTAAACCGAACCAAAATGTGGGAGCGGGCTTGCTCGCGAATGCGGTGGTTCAGTTGATCCATCTGTGACTGACACACCGCATTCGCGAGCAAGCCCGCTCCCACAAGGGGAGAATGCGTTACAGGGGGTCTTTGCGGCGGTAGGGGAAGACGTCGATCACCTTGCCGGCACGAATCGCGTCCTGCAGGCCCTTCCAGTAGTCAGCGTTGTACAACTCGCCATGCAGTTCATCGAACAATCGGCGTTGCCCGGCGTCGGCAAACAGGAACGGCGGGAACTCTTCGGGGAACACGTCCAGCGGGCCGATGGAGTACCAGGGCTCGGAGGCCATTTCGTCCTCGGGGGTGCGCGGCGCGGGGATATGGCGGAAGTTGGCTTCGGTGAGAAAGCAGATTTCGTCGTAGTCGTAGAACACCACGCGGCCGTGGCGGGTGACGCCAAAGTTCTTGAGCAGCATGTCGCCGGGGAAGATATTCGCCGCCGCCAGTTGCTTGATCGCCAGGCCGTAATCCTCCAATGCTTCGCGCACCTGGGCGGGGTTGGCGTTGTCGAGGTAGAGGTTGAGCGGGGTCATGCGTCGCTCGGTCCAGCAGTGGCGGATAAGCACGGTGTCGCCCTCCACTTCGACAGTACCGGCGGCGACTTCCAGCAGCTCGGCCAGGCACTCGGGCTCGAACTTGCTCAAGGGGAAGCGGAAGTCGGCGAACTCCTGGGTGTCGGCCATGCGCCCTACCCGGTCGACGCTTTTCACCAGGCGGTACTTTTCGATCACCGTGGCGCGGTTGACGTTTTTCGACGGCGAAAAGCGGTCCTTGATGATCTTGAACACCGTATTGAAACCCGGCAGCGTGAACACGCTCATGACCATACCGCGCACGCCGGGGGCCATGATGAACTGGTCGTCAGTGGTGGCCAGGTGGTTGATCAGCGCGCGGTAGAACTCGGATTTGCCGTGCTTGTAGAAACCGATGGAGGTGTACAGCTCAGCAATGTGCTTGCCCGGCAGGATGCGCTTGAGAAAGCCGATGAACTCGGCGGGCACCGGTACATCGACCATGAAGTAGGAACGGGTGAACGAGAAGATGATCGACACGTCGGCTTCGTCGGTGATCAACGCATCGATCTGAATGCCACGCCCTTCGCGGTGCAACAGCGGAATCACCAGCGGCCATTGTTCGTCGCGGGTGTAGATGCGCCCCACGAGGTAGGCGCCTTTGTTGCGGTACAGCACCGAGGAAAACAACTCGACTTTGAGGTCTGGGTCCTTGCACACCCAATCCGGCAGGTTTTCCCGCAACTGGGCTTCGAGGCGGCGCAGGTCGGCGGGCAGGTCGGCGTAGGGCTCGCTGAAGCTGTAGTCAGAGAACACCTGCGCGAGCATGTCCGAAATTTTACCGGCCGGCGTGTAGATGCGGGTTTGCGCCGCCCGCGCCCGGCGCAGGCTTGGCCGGGTGGTGTGGATGAACATGCAGCCGTCGCTGATCAGGTCATGGCTGAACAAACCGCAGAAGATCGAGTTGTACCAGGTCTCGGACAGCTCATCGTCAAAGCGCAGGTCGATCAAGCCGATATAAGCGCTTTTTACCAAGGGCCACTGGCCGATGTCCTGCAACGTTGCCGCGTCAAAACCGGCGCGCAGGCGGGTCGTCACCTCAGCGACTTTCTCTTCATAGAGGTTGATGCGCGCCGCCGACGCGGCCTGCCCCAGCTGCCACTGGGCCTTCTCGAAGCGCTCACGGGCACCATCGGTGATCTGGCGGAAGTGCTCACGGTAATCGTCGAAACCGTCGAGGATCATCCGGGCGATAGCGAGGGCGGACTGCGACATGCGGGAAACCTCGAACGGGTATCTGGAAGCCCAGAGCTTAGCCAGTGAACCGAGGCAGGAGAAGAATGATTTTGCACGGGGGCGAACTGACTGCAATTAGCCATTGTGCCGACCTGCCCGCTGGGCAACACTTCTGCGCCCGATTGGCGTAGGAGTTTTCCGTGAGACCTGTTGACACCCTGTATCTGCTGGGGCTGGCTGCCATCTGGGGCGCGAGTTTCCTGTTCATGCGCATGATCGCGCCGGAAATCGGCACGGTGCCCACCGCGTTTTTCCGCGTGTCGATTGCCGCCGCGGGTTTATTGGTGATCCTGGCGATGCTGCGCGTGAGCTGGGATTTCCAGGGCAAGTTCAAGACGGTCCTGCTGCTGGGGGTGATCAACTCGGGGATTCCCGCGACTATGTACTCGGTGGCGGCGCAGGTACTGCCGGCGGGCTATTCGGCGATTTTCAACGCCACCACACCGTTGATGGGTGTGTTGATTGGCGGGCTGTTCTTCAGCGAACGCCTGACGCCGTCGAAAATCGCGGGGGTGGCCCTGGGGCTGTTTGGCGTGGCTGTCCTGACCCGCGCGGGGCCGGTGGCGTTTGATGCGCCGTTGTTGATGGGCGCGTTGGCGTGCCTGCTGGCAACCACCTGCTATGGCTTTGCCGGCTTCCTGGCGCGGCGTTGGCTGGACCAGCGCGGCGGGTTGGACAGCCGTCTCTCGGCCTTGGGCAGCATGTTGGGGGCGACGTTGTTTCTGCTGCCGTTCTTTGCCTACAGCGCCATCAGCCATCCACCGGCGAGCTGGGGCGGCTGGCAGGTGTGGTCGTCGCTGCTGGGGTTGGGGCTGGTGTGTACGGCGTTTGCCTACATCCTGTACTTTCGCCTGCTGTCATCCATTGGCCCGGTCAAGTCGATGACGGTGACCTTTATGATCCCGCCTTTCGGCGTGTTGTGGGGGGCGTTGCTGTTGGATGAGCCATTGTCCATGGCTCATCTGTATGGCGGAGTGTTGATTGCCGGGGCGTTGTGGTTGGTGCTGCGCCGCACCAAATGACCACCTCATTACTGTAGGAGCGAGGGGGACGCCTAGTTCTTGCTCGCGAAAAACCCGAGAGCCCCTCGTTCATTCAGGATGCCCTCGTTATCGTTGACGTTCTTCGCGAGCAAGCTCGCTCCTACAGGGGTGGGTTTCAATGCTTACGGAACACGAAGACCAACCCGACGATGATCAACGCCATTCCCAACACGCTCAACAGGGCCAGGCGATTGCCGAAGATCAGGTAGTCCATCACTGCCGTCACCGCTGGCACTAGATAAAACAAACTGGTGACATTCACCAGGTTGCCCCGGGCGATCAGGCGGTACAGCAACAGCGTCGCCAGCACGGACACCACCAGCCCCATCCACAGCACCGGCAGGTAAAAGCGTGCACTGTGTTCAAAGTGGAACGGCTGGAACGGCACGAACACCGCGCACAGCAGCAACCCGGCCAGGTATTGCAGTGGCAGCGTGCCCAAGGGGTTGTCGGTGATGCGCTTTTGCATGATCGAGCCAAACGTCATGCTCGCCAGCGCCAGCAGCCCGAACAGCATCCCCGCCAGGGACATGCCCGCCAGCCCGATGCCCTGGTACACCACCATGATCAAGCCCGCCAACCCCAACCCCAGGCCGAACAGCCGGCGCCAGGAGCGTTGGCGCTCCATCAGTACCACGGTAAGGATCGGCTGCACGCCCATGATGGTCGCCATCACCCCAGGGGTGACGTTGAGGTCCAGGGCCAGCAGATAGAAAATCTGGTAGGCACCCAGCAACACCAGGCCCGTCGCCGCCGCATACAGCAGGGGCTTGCCGGGACGTGGCAGCTTCAACTTGAGGATCGGTACCAGCACCACCAACCCCATCAGGGCGATGGCAAAGCGGATCAGCAGAAAGGCAAAGGGCGAAGCATGGGCCAGGCCCAACTTGGAGAATATCGCCCCGCTGCTCCACAGCAGGACAAACACGCTCGTCGAGGCCGCCGCGGCCACGGATTGTTTCGAAAGCACAGACATGGTTACCACCTGTTATCAGGCCAAAAAGCCGACTCAGTAGAAACTGAAATTCAGTAGGTTTTTTTCAGGCAGGCACGGGGCAACAGCGGATTGCTGATCAGCCCGAAATGCCAACACCCGGCGGTGATACGACTGCGTACACCGGCGTGCTACTGACAGGTGGGGGGTAGTGACTGATCTGCGCAGGCTGCTTGCCACGGCACGGCACGACCACAGCGTTGACCGCTGAATCGACTACCGCTATGCGCTGGGAAGCTGGCATGTGCTGATCTTTTTTGAAGGGATAAAGACGCGACGACTATAACCAGCCGTAAATACATTTTGCAATCCTTTCCCTCTTGCCTTGTACGTGGAGGCGTTTTCATGCCCTAGAACCTGGCCACTCGCTATAATGCCGCCCGGATTTTTCGAAGGATTTCACATGATTGCTTTGCCCTGGCTGTACCTCACCCTACTTTCCATTGGCTATGTCGTGGCTTTGATCTACGGCCAACTGGGCGTACTGGCGGCGGTCTCCATCGCACTGCTGCTGGTGGCCGGGTATGCCGTACGCCAACAACGCAACCCTTGGGCACGCTACCTGGGCCACGGTTTGTTTATCGTCCTGGCCCTGGGCCTGGCGATGCACTGGCTGCCGGGTTTCTATAACGGCCGGGGTATTGCGCCCCAGCGTTTTACTCCGGACTCAGTGCCGTTCTCGATGTACCTGAACCAGGACAAACCCCTGATCGGCTTCTGGCTGTTGCTGGCCTGCCCGTGGATTGTGGCGCGGCGCTCATTGCGTCTGTCGATCTGCGTCACGGCCGTGGCCCTGACCCTGGCCGCTATCGCCGCCTTGGGTGGCGCGGCCCTGATGGGGATGATCAGTTGGGCGCCCAAGTGGCCGGACGAGGCGTGGCTGTGGGTGCTGAATAACCTGCTGCTGGTGACGCTGGTCGAAGAAGCGCTGTTTCGCGGGTATATCCAGGGCGGCCTGAGCCGACGCTTCAAACACCTGCCCTATGGCGAGAACCTCGCGCTGCTGCTGGCCTCACTGTTATTCGGCCTGGTGCATTTTGCTGCGGGTTGGCAGTGGATGCTGCTGGCGAGTATTGCTGGCGTGGGTTACGGCCTGGCCTATCGCTTTGGTGGCTTGGGCGCGGCGATTGCCACGCACTTTGGCTTGAATCTGCTGCACTTCGGCCTGTTCACCTACCCGATGCTCGCCGGCTAAACCTTTCTTCTGTAGGAGCGAGCTTGCTCGCGAAGCACTTCAACGCTGACGCGGGCATCCTGAATGAACGCGTTGCCCTTGGGTGCTTCGCGAGCAAGCTCGCTCCTACAGGGGCAACGCCGTTCGCAGGATTGTTGCAAAAATAAGTTAAATAAATGCCCCGCATGGCCGATACCCCCTGAAAGCCTTGCGGATTGAACAATCATGCGTAATAACCAACCCGTTACCCAGCGCGAACGTACCTTCCCCGCTCAGCAACGGTTGATCTCCACCACGGATGCCAAGGGTGTGATTACCTACTGCAACGACGCCTTTGTCGAAATCAGTGGGTTCACCCGTGAAGAACTGATCCGCGCCCCACACAACCTGGTGCGTCACCCGGATGTGCCGCCGGCCGTGTTCGCGCATATGTGGTCCACGCTCAAACAAGGCTTGCCATGGATGGGCATTGTCAAGAATCGCTGCAAGACCGGTGACCACTATTGGGTGAACGCCTATGTGACGCCAGTCTTCGACGGTAACCAGGTGATCGGCTACGAATCGGTGCGCATCAAGCCCACCGCCGAGCAGATCCGCCGGGCCGAAGCGCTCTATCAACGCATCAACCAGGGCAAGTCGGCCGTTCCCCAGCGGGACAAGTGGCTGCCGGTGTTGCAGGACTGGCTGCCGTTTATCCTGGTCAGCCAACTGAGCTTCATGATCGGCGCCACCCTCACCTCCCAATGGGGCTTTGCCCTGGCAGCGGCGCTGTCGGTGCCGTTGGGCCTGCTGGGCCTGAGCTGGCAGCAGCGCGGCCTCAAGCGTTTGCTGCGCCTGGCCGAACAGACCACGTCCGACCCGTTGATCGCGCAGATGTACACCGACAGCCGTGGCGCACAAGCGCGCCTGGAAATGTCGATCCTCAGCCAGGAAGCGCGCCTGAAGACCTGTCTTACCCGCCTGCAAGATACCGCCGAGCACCTCAACGACCAGGCCGCGCAATCCAACACCCTGGCGCACAACAGCTCTAGCGGCCTGGAACGCCAGCGCGTGGAAACCGAACAGGTGGCCACTGCGGTGAACCAGATGGCGGCGACCACCCAGGAAGTGGCCAGCCACGTGCAGCGCACCGCCGATGCCACGCAGGAAGCCAACCGCCTGACCGGGCGCGGCCGCGATATCGCCGGGGAAACCCGCGAGGCGATTCAGCGTCTTTCGGCAGCCGTTGGGGAGACTGGCGTGACCGTCACGCAACTGGCCAAGGACAGCGATGAAATCGGCGGCGTGGTCGATGTGATCAAAGGCATCGCCGACCAGACCAACCTGCTGGCACTCAATGCCGCTATCGAAGCCGCGCGTGCCGGTGAAATGGGCCGTGGTTTCGCGGTGGTCGCCGATGAAGTGCGCCAACTGGCGCAACGCACCGCTGAATCGACCGGGCAGATCCATACCCTGATCGCCAAGCTGCAGCAAACCGCCAGCGCGGCCGTGCAAACCATGGACGCCGGGCACCGCCAGGCTGAAGAAGGTGTAGCGCGGGTGATGGAAGCGGACCAGGCCCTGGTGGGCATCAGTGAGGCGGTGGCCAATATCACCGACATGACCACCCAGATTGCCGCTGCTACCGAAGAGCAAAGCGCGGTGGCCGAGGAGATCAGCCGCAACATCAGCACCATTGCGCTGTTGGCGGACCAGACCTCGGAGCAGGCAATGAACTCGGCGCAGTTGAGTGAAGAATTGACTCATACGGCGAATACTCAGTACTCGCTGGTAGAGCGTTTTAACCGGTAGAACTTCAGGGGGCTCACTTTCTCCCACAAGTGAGCCCCCTGCAGATGGCTATCACTCATAATCTCTTTATCGCCAAGCGTTCTATAAAACTGTCAACTCTCACAGTTAATCTTTGAACGTCTCCCCCTTTATAGTGTGAACCTGTCAAACAGGAGCACACCGCCATGTCCCGGCCTACCGACTCAAATAGCGCCCTGCCTCTATTCCCAAAAACCATGGGGCGTGTGCAATGGACTGAAAAATCATCAAACAACGTAAAAACATTGGAGGGCTGGGCCCTCCCACTGCACCTATCCGAACGTAACAATCAGTACTGGATTAAGTTGACGCTCCAGTCCTCAGACACTCAACAATCACTGTTACTGAAAATACCTTGCGCCTCCAAAAGCACATCACCTGACACTTCAATCAAGCAACACCCAGAAACCTTCACCCACCTTTATATTAAAGGTGCAGACATTAACGCGCCTGAAACTGAAGCACACTTTGAATCTGTTGGCGACAGTGAGATAACCATTGACGAAAGCACAGGAAAAACAACGCTAAGTTTCGAAGGCTCTTTCACTGACACAGGGTCAGCATTACGCGAAATAAAATGCTGCTGTGAATGGCCTGAAACTACCGCTGCCTCACAACATTCGATCTTTGAGTGGACAGAGGGACACACTCAATACAAGGCGCAGGGCTGGCTGGCCTACTCCGATTCGAGCAAGGCATGGTATCTGACCGGCGAGGAGGGAGAATGGGGTACGCCTCAATACCGTTACTGGGCTATTTATATTTACAGCGACGATGAAAATGAACAGATCATCGATAAAACATTTAGACAGGGTGATGAGAAATCCAATTTTTACTATGTTCCTTTCGACGGTGGCACCCATGAAGGAATATACGAAGTAGCGCTTACACTGACTCAGCAGCCATTGCGCTGCAACGCCACCTTTAAAAATAAAATCGTCGAGCTTGTAGACATGACGGATGGCACGTTTAAGCCCATCACATACTGAGCTTACCCACCCCATCGTAACAGGGTTCGACAAAGAGACTTGAAACACACTAGGTATCAGGCCTTAGCCGAGCACAACACATTCAAGCTGGTTTTCTGTCAACTCTCATATAACGCCCCCCCACTAACAAAGAGCCCTCACCATGAACCGAGACATCATCTTCATCCCTGACTTCAATCTTTCTCACAATCCAAACAACCATTTTGAATGGACATTCAAAAACGCTCAAACGCCAATCACTGCAGAACGAACAGTGTTCGGCCATGTAGAGCATGCAAATCACTGGCTGTTTTCAGGGTCCACAGGAAGCCAACGAGAAAAGAATTTCTCTTCATTTATTTTTCATATTCCTTACCTAGGAGAAGCGCCAATAGACGATACGTACGTACTTGACGGAATTTTAAAATATGCTCATTACATCTCCGGCCCTGGGGACCTACCTGGCGTTGCAATGATTCCTGCCAAAAACGCAACACTGACAATCAAGCTCAACCCCGTTGAACGCACGGCCATTGGCAACTTCGAGGCGTTCTTCGACAGTGAGTATGCTCAATACGACGCGACAGGACACTTCACGCTTATTAGGGACCGCTAGTGTTAAACCTCACGAAAACACTAGCCGAAATATCACAACATGGAGGAGCCTGCAAAGCGTCCGGCGAGAAAACCTGACGTTTTGATGGCCGCCGCCTCCAAATGCTGCTCATGACTGAACCCCGACGCCTTTAACGGCTTCAAATCATGATCCCCCGCCACCAGCCACATCACCTCGATACTCTGTGACAACTGATAACCCTGCACCGCCGCCCGATTGCCCAAGGCATCGCGCTCGCCCTGCACTATCAAGGTGGGCGTCTTCAGCGCAGCCAAATGCTCCACACGGGGTTTCTCTGGCTTGCCCACCGCGTAGAACGGATAGCCCAGGCACACCAACCCATCGGCGCCCAATTCATCGGCCAACAAACTGGCCATGCGCCCGCCCATCGACTTGCCGCCAATCGCCAGTTTCCCAGCGACATGACGTCGCACCTGGGCATACACCTCACGCCACGCCTCCAGCAGTTTCGGCGCCGGATTCGGCGGGCGTTTGCCCCCGTCCAAGCGGCGCTGGGCCATGTACGGGAACTCGAAGCGCAACACGCTCACGCCATGCCCGGCAAGGCGTGCAGCCATGTCGTTCATGAACGCCGAGTCCATCGGTGCGCCGGCGCCGTGGGCCAGGATCAGCGTGACCGGCTCACCCGACGTCGTGCCCGTGGCGACATCCCACAACCAGCCATGTTCCCGTACACACTGCGCCCATTGATCCCCGTCAATACTGGCCTTGTGCTCTTTGCCCATGCTTGCCTCGCTTTTTAGTCTGCCTATAACTCCAGCCCAAGTGTCGCACTTGCTTGGGTTGAACCGTGGATGGGGAACCATGAACACTACTTTAAGTACCGCCTATAACTACAAGGTGGTCCGCCAATTCGCCATTATGACGGTGGTGTGGGGCATCGTCGGCATGGGGCTCGGGGTTTTTCTCGCCGCCCAATTGGTTTGGCCTGCGCTCAACTTCGATTTGCCTTGGACCAGCTTCGGCCGCCTGCGCCCTTTGCACACCAACGCGGTGATCTTCGCGTTCGGTGGCTGTGCGCTGTTCGCCAGCTCCTTTTACTCGGTGCAGCGCACCTGCCAGACGCAGCTGTTCGCGCCGAAAGTCGCCGCGTTCTGCTTCTGGGGCTGGCAGCTTGTGATCCTGCTGGCCGCGATCAGCCTGCCACTGGGCTACACCAGCTCCAAGGAATACGCCGAGCTGGAATGGCCGATCGACATCCTGATCACTATTGTCTGGGTCGCCTACGCCATCGTGTTCTTCGGCACGATCATGAAACGCAAGACCAAGCACATCTATGTGGGCAACTGGTTCTTCGGTGCGTTCATCATCACCGTGGCCATTTTGCATATCGTCAATAACCTGGAAATCCCGGTCAGCCTGACCAAGTCCTACTCGCTGTACGGCGGTGCGACGGATGCCATGGTGCAGTGGTGGTATGGGCATAACGCAGTAGGCTTTTTCCTCACTGCGGGCTTCCTCGGCATGATGTACTACTTCGTGCCCAAGCAGGCCGAACGCCCGGTGTATTCGTATCGCTTGTCGATCGTGCACTTCTGGGCGCTGATCACCCTGTACATCTGGGCCGGCCCGCACCACTTGCACTACACCGCCCTGCCGGACTGGGCACAGTCCCTGGGCATGGTGATGTCACTGGTGCTGCTGGCACCGAGCTGGGGCGGCATGATCAACGGCATGATGACCCTCTCGGGCGCCTGGCATAAGCTGCGCAGCGACCCGATCCTGCGCTTTCTGGTGGTCTCCCTGGCGTTCTACGGCATGTCGACCTTCGAAGGCCCGATGATGGCGATCAAGACCGTCAACGCCCTCTCCCACTACACCGACTGGACCATCGGCCACGTACACGCCGGCGCGCTGGGCTGGGTGGCGATGATCTCCATCGGCGCGCTGTACCACATGATCCCGAAAATCTTCGGTCGCGAGCAGATGTACAGCCTCGGCCTGATCAATGCGCACTTCTGGCTGGCCACTATCGGCACCGTGCTCTACATCGCCTCGATGTGGGTCAACGGCATCGCCCAGGGCCTGATGTGGCGTGCGGTCAACGAAGACGGCACCCTCACCTACTCCTTCGTCGAAACCCTGGTGGCCAGCCACCCAGGCTTCATCGTGCGTCTGGTGGGCGGTGCGATCTTCCTCAGCGGCATGTTCCTGATGGCTTACAACACATGGCGCACCGTGCGTTCGGCGCAACCTGCCGAAGTCACCGCTGCCGCGCAGATGGCCTGAGGAGTCGATGATGAAACACGAAACGATTGAAAAGAACGTCGGCCTGTTGATGCTGCTGATGGTGCTCGCCGTGAGCATCGGTGGCCTGACCCAGATCGTCCCGCTGTTCTTCCAGGACGTGACCAACAAGCCGGTCGAAGGCATGAAGCCCTACACCGCGCTGCAACTGGAAGGCCGCGACATCTACATCCGCGAAGGCTGCGTACAGTGCCATTCGCAGATGATCCGCCCGTTCCGCGCCGAGACCGAGCGCTACGGCCACTATTCGGTGGCTGGCGAAAGCGTGTGGGACCACCCGTTCCTGTGGGGCTCCAAACGTACCGGCCCGGACCTGGCCCGCGTCGGCGCACGCTACTCGGACGACTGGCACCGCGCGCACTTGTACAACCCGCGCAACGTGGTGCCGGAGTCGAAAATGCCGGCCTACCCCTGGCTGGTCACCGCCGCCGTCGACAGCAGCCACACCGAGACCAAGCTGAAAGTGATGCGCACCCTCGGCGTGCCGTACACCGACGACGACATCAATGGCGCCGTCGCCAGCCTCAAGGGCAAGACCGAGATGGACGCGCTGGTTTCCTACCTGCAAGTGCTCGGCACTGCCATCAAGAGCAAGAGGTGAGCCATGGGATTTGAATTCGATGCAGGCACCATCCGCGGCCTGGGCACGCTGGTGGTTGCCATCGCCTTTATCGGCCTGTCGCTGTGGGTATTCAACAACCGCCGCAATGCGGAATTCGAGCAGGCGCGCCTGCTGCCGTTTGCCGATGAACCTTCCCCACCCGACGCTCAAGCAGAGCCAGCCACAAGGAGCACTCGGCCATGACTACGTTCTGGAGTACATGGATCTGCGTATTGACCCTGGGCAGCCTCATCGGCCTGACCTGGCTGTTGGTCGGCACCCGCAAGGGCGAGACCAAGGGCAGCGTCGACCAGACCATGGGCCACGCCTTCGACGGTATCGAGGAATACGACAACCCGCTGCCCCAGTGGTGGTTCATGTTGTTCGCCGGCACCCTGGTGTTTGCCGTCGGCTACCTGATCCTCTACCCGGGCCTGGGCAACTGGAAAGGCGTGCTGCCGGGCTATGAAGACGGCTGGACCCAGACCAAGGAATGGGACAAGGAAATGGCCAAGGCCGACGCCAGGTTCGGGCCGATCTTCGCCAAGTTCGCGGCCATGCCGGTGGAAGAAGTCGCCAAGGACCCGCAAGCGTTGAAAATGGGCGGTCGCCTGTTCGCCTCCAACTGCGCGGTATGCCACGGCTCGGACGCCAAGGGCGCCTATGGCTTTCCGAACCTGGCCGACAACAACTGGCGCTGGGGCGGCTCGGCTGAGGCTATCAAGACCACCATCCTGAACGGTCGCCACGCGGCGATGCCGGCCTGGGGTGAAGTGCTGGGCGAAGACGGGGTGAAGAACGTCGCCGCTTACGTGCGCCACGACCTGGCCAAGCTGCCGTTGCCTGCAGACAACAGCGCAGACCTGGCAGCCGGGCAAGCCGCGTTCAACACCACCTGCGTGGCCTGCCACGGCCCGCAAGGCCACGGTGTGGAAGCCATGGGCGCGCCCAACCTGACCGAGCCTGCCGGGTTTATCTACGGCACCAGCCTGGCGCAGTTGCAGCAGACCATCCGCCATGGTCGCCAGGGCCAGCTGCCGGCCCAGGACGTGCTGCAAGGTAATGACAAGGTGCACCTGCTGGCGGCTTACGTGTACAGCCTGTCCCATAACGCTGAAGGTGCAACGCCAGACAGCGCGACCGAGTAACCGCTGCCCCGGCCCGGGGCGGCAACCCGTTTCACTGTAGGAGCGAGCTTGCTCGCGAAGAACTTCAGAGCGCCGCGTTTATGCTGGATAAGCGTGGTGCCCTCAGGTTCTTCGCGAGCAAGCTCGCTCCTACAGGAATCGGGTGTTGTTTTCATTTGCGCGACCAAGTGTCGCACCCCTTCCAAGCCCGCCTTTCCCCTCCTCCCATTCGGGTCTACGCTTGTTCCCACAGTGGACCATTCCTGGCCTACGCGACGGTAGCCGTTGCGCCCCTGAAATTTCCTGTCCACTCGATCAGCTTTCTATTTTGGATTTTGTCCCTACGCCAAACATGGAAAGGGCGCAGAATCTGGCGTGGAACGCATTGATCCAGGTCAGCCATTGCGTTGCAATGGCCCCTCGTTTTCTACATACTTGCGACCGATTTTACCTATAAAAAAACCTAAACCGTGGAACCTTAGAATGAGCACAGCAATCAGTCCGACTGCTTATAACTATAAGGTAGTCCGCCAGTTCGCCATCATGACGGTGGTCTGGGGGATCCTTGGCATGGGGCTCGGGGTGTTCATCGCCTCGCAACTGGTTTGGCCGCAATTGAATTTCGACCTGCCCTGGACGACCTTCGGCCGCCTGCGCCCGCTGCACACCAACCTGGTGATCTTCGCCTTCGGCGGATGTGCACTGTTTGCCACCTCCTACTATGTCGTGCAGCGCACCTGCCAGACGCGACTGATCTCCGATGGCCTTGCCGCCTTCACCTTCTGGGGCTGGCAGGCGGTCATCGTCGGCGCCATCATCAGCCTGCCCCTGGGCTACACCACCACCAAGGAATACGCCGAGCTGGAATGGCCGATCGCCATTTTGCTTGCCATCGTGTGGGTGACCTACGGCCTGGTGTTCTTCGGCACCATCGTCAAGCGCAAGACCAAGCACATCTACGTGGGCAACTGGTTCTACGGCGCCTTTATCGTGGTCACGGCGATGCTGCACATCGTCAACCACGCCTCCCTGCCGGTGAACCTGTTCAAGTCCTACTCAGCCTACTCCGGTGCGACGGACGCGATGATCCAGTGGTGGTACGGCCACAACGCCGTAGGCTTCTTCCTCACCACCGGCTTTCTGGGGATGATGTACTACTTCGTGCCCAAGCAGGCCGAGCGTCCGATCTACTCGTATCGCCTGTCCATCGTGCACTTCTGGGCGCTGATCACCCTGTACATCTGGGCCGGCCCTCACCACTTGCACTACACCGCCCTGCCGGATTGGGCACAGTCCCTGGGCATGGCGATGTCGATCATCCTGCTGGCACCAAGCTGGGGCGGCATGATCAACGGCATGATGACCCTCTCGGGCGCCTGGCATAAGCTGCGCACCGACCCGATCCTGCGGTTTTTGGTGGTATCGCTGGCGTTCTACGGCATGTCGACCTTCGAAGGGCCGATGATGGCGATCAAGACCGTCAACTCGCTGTCCCACTACACCGACTGGACCATCGGCCACGTGCACGCCGGGGCGCTGGGTTGGGTGGCGATGATCTCCATCGGCGCGCTGTACCACATGATCCCCAAACTGTTCGGCCGCGCGCAGATGCACAGCGTCGGGCTGATCAACGCGCACTTCTGGCTGGCCACCATTGGCACCGTGCTCTACATCGCCTCGATGTGGGTCAACGGCATCACCCAGGGCCTGATGTGGCGTGCGATCAACGATGACGGCACCCTCACCTACTCCTTCGTCGAAGCGCTGCAAGCCAGCCACCCGGGCTTTATCGTACGTGCCCTGGGCGGTGCGTTCTTTGCCAGCGGCATGCTGTTGATGGCCTACAACGTGTGGCGCACCGTGCGTGCCAGCGACCCTGTTGAAGCCGAAGCCGCCACCAAGATCGCCGTTGTGGGAGCTCACTGATGAAGCATGAAGTAGTCGAGAAGAACATCGGCCTGCTGGCCTTCTTCATGGTCATCGCCGTGAGCATCGGCGGCCTGACCCAAATCGTCCCGCTGTTTTTCCAGGACGTGACCAACAAGCCGGTCGAAGGCATGAAGCCGCGCACCGCCCTTGAACTGGAAGGCCGCGACGTCTACATCGCCAACGGTTGCGTGGGCTGCCACTCGCAGATGATCCGCCCCTTCCGCGCCGAAACCGAACGCTACGGCCACTACTCGGTCGCCGGTGAAAGCGTGTGGGACCACCCGTTCCTGTGGGGTTCCAAGCGCACCGGCCCGGACCTGGCCCGCGTGGGTGGGCGTTACTCCGATGACTGGCAGCGTGCGCACCTGTACAACCCGCGCAACGTCGTGCCTGAGTCGAAAATGCCGGCGTACCCGTTCCTCGTGGAAAACAAGCTCGACGGCAAGGACACCGCCAAGAAGATGGAAGTCTTGCGCACCCTGGGCGTGCCCTACACCGACGAAGACATCGCCGGTGCGGCCGCCGCCGTGAAGGGCAAGACCGAAATGGACGCATTGGTGGCCTACCTGCAAGGCCTTGGCACCATCATCAAAAGCAAACGGTGACCTACATGGATATCGGGATGATTCGTGGCCTGGGCACCGTTGTGGTGATGGTGGCCTTTATCGGCCTGGCGTTGTGGGTGTTCAGCCCACGGCGCAAGTCGGAGTTTGACGACGCGACCATGCTGCCCTTCGCAGATGACCCCGAAGCCATCAAGCACGTCGAGCAAGCTTCTAGGAGTAACAAAGAATGACTACGTTCTGGAGTCTGTACGTCACAGTCCTCAGTCTGGGTACCATCTTCGCCCTGACCTGGCTGCTGCTGTCGACCCGCAAGGGCCAGCGCACCGAGCAGACGGACGAGACCGTCGGCCACTCGTTCGACGGCATCGAGGAGTACGACAACCCGCTGCCCAAGTGGTGGTTCATGCTGTTTGTCGGCACCATCGTCTTCGCCCTTGGCTACCTGGTGCTCTACCCTGGCCTGGGTAACTGGAAAGGCCTGCTGCCGGGCTACAACTACCTCGACAACGACAAGCAAACCCCGTTCGCCAACGGCCAGACCGGCTGGACCGGCGTACACGAATGGGAAAAGGAAATGGCCAGATCGGAGGCCAAGTTCGGGCCGATCTTCGCCAAGTTCGCGTCGATGCCGATTGAAGAAGTCGCCAAGGACCCGCAAGCCTTGAAGATGGGCGGCCGCCTGTTTGCCTCCAACTGCTCGGTGTGCCACGGCTCCGACGCCAAGGGCGCCTACGGCTTCCCCAACCTGACCGACGCCGACTGGCGCTGGGGTGGCGAACCCAACACCATCAAGGAAACCATCATGAAGGGCCGCCACGCGGTGATGCCAGGCTGGGCCGAAGTCATCGGCGAGCAGGGCGTGGCCGACGTAGCAGCCTTTGTGGTGACCAACCTCGACGGCCGCAAACTGCCGGAAGGCGCCAAGGCCGATGTGGCCAACGGTGAGAAACTCTTCGCCGCCAACTGCGTGGCCTGCCACGGCCCGGCCGGTAAAGGCACCCCAGCCATGGGCGCGCCCGACCTGACGCATCCAGGTGCGTTCATCTACGGCTCAAGCTTCGCGCAACTGCAGCAGACCATCCGTTATGGCCGCCAGGGCCAGATGCCGGCGCAGGAGCAGTTGCAAGGGAATGACAAGGTGCACCTGCTTGCGGCGTATGTATATAGCTTGTCTCATGGGGATAAGAAGGCTGAGGCGCAGTAAGACCTCTGAAACAATGGAGCCCCGCGCAGCGAATGCTGGCGGGGCTTTTTTGTTCTGGCGCCGAACCTTGCAAAGCCAACTCTACCGTTCGTAACCTCAACCTTGCCGTGCGCACTCGCCAAGTAGTAACGTAACTACATTCAGTCCAGCGAAGGGGGCCTACCCCATGACCATCACGACCATTTCCAGCCGCGAATTCAATCAAGACACAAGTGGTGCCAAAAAAGCCGCCCGCAAAGGGCCGGTTTTTATCACTGATCGCGGCAAGCCTGCCCATGTACTGCTAAGCATTGAGGAGTACCAGAAGCTGACAGGTCTGAACGCCGACATTGTCGACCTGTTGGTGATGCCGGAAGCGGCCGATATCGACTTCGAAACCGAACGTGCCGTGATCATTCATCGACCCGTGGACTTTTCTTGATGTATCTACTCGACACAAATGTGATCTCTGAACTGCGTAAACCTCAGGCTGATGCAAATGTCGTGGCTTGGGCAAAAAGCGTAGTAGCGCCGCGCATGTTTATTTCGGCGATCACGCTGAAGGAACTGGAAACCGGAGTCCTGCGAATTGAACGGCGAGACCCGGTTCAGGGGAAGGTGTTGAGAACCTGGCTCAAGCGTCATGTAATGCCCGCCTTCGATGCCAGAATCCTGCCCGTCGATGCAGCAGTCGCGTTGCGTTGCGCGCACTTGCATGTACCCGACCGGGCCAACGAAAGCGATGCATTGATTGCCGCAACCGCGCTGGTTCACGGACTCACCGTAGTCACGCGCAACGTCAGCGACTTCAAATCGAGTGGCGTGCCACTGCTCAATCCATGGGACGAATGACCGGCTTACTGGCAAAAACCGTCCATACTTGCCAAGTCAATTGATCCAGATCACGTACACCATCAATTGATTTCCCCCAACGCGACCAAAGGTCGCACCCTTTGCACACCCTCGGGGGCGTATCATTAGGCCACTGCAACACCCTTAATTTGACCCCGGTTGGCACGTACTGGCCGAGGCAAATCTCCACCGCCGTGGGATGCAATGATGAGCGACCAGATACCGGTACATGACGTTACCCCGCCTGCCAAAACCGTCGACCTCTACGCTTCAAGAGAGAAGATCTACACCCGCGCCTTCACTGGCTTGTTCCGCAACTTGCGCATGGTCGGCGGTGCCGCTCTGTTCCTGTTGTACTTCGGCACCGTGTGGCTGAACTGGGGCGGTCATCAGGCGGTGTGGTGGAACCTGCCGGAGCGTAAGTTCTTTATTTTTGGTGCGACGTTCTGGCCCCAGGATTTCATCCTGCTGTCGGGCATTCTCATTGTCGCGGCATTTGGCCTGTTCTTTATCACCGTGTACGCCGGGCGCGTGTGGTGCGGCTATACCTGCCCGCAAAGCGTGTGGACGTGGATCTTCATGTGGTGTGAAAAGGTCACCGAAGGCGACCGCAACCAGCGCATCAAGCTCGACAAGGCGCCGATGAGCGCCAACAAGTTTCTGCGCAAGTTCAGCAAGCACAGCCTGTGGCTGCTGATTGGCTTTGCCACCGGCATTACCTTTGTCGGCTACTTCTCGCCGATCCGCGAACTGGTATTCGATTTCTTCACTGGCCAGGCCGATGGCTGGTCGTATTTCTGGGTGGGTTTCTTCACCCTCGCCACCTACGGCAACGCCGGCTGGCTGCGCGAGCAGGTGTGCATCTACATGTGCCCCTATGCGCGCTTCCAGAGCGTGATGTTCGACAAGGACACCTTGATCGTGTCCTATGACCCGCGCCGTGGCGAAGTGCGTGGGCCACGTAAAAAGGGTACCGACTACAAGGCCCAGGGCCTGGGCGACTGCATCGACTGCACGATGTGCGTACAGGTGTGCCCTACCGGTATCGACATCCGCGATGGTCTGCAAATCGAATGCATCGGCTGCGCCGCCTGTATCGATGCCTGCGACAACATCATGGACAAGATGGAGTACCCACGCGGACTGATCAGCTACACCACCGAACATAACCTGTCGGGGCAGAAAACCCATAAGCTGCGCCCGCGCCTGATCGGTTACGCCCTGGTGTTGCTGGCGATGATCAGCCTGTTGGTGGCCGCCTTCTTCATGCGCTCGCTGGTGGGTTTCGACGTCAGCAAGGACCGCGTGCTGTACCGCGAAAACGCCGAAGGGCGCATCGAAAACGTCTACAGCCTGAAGATCATGAACAAAGACCAGCGCGACCACACCTACGTGCTCGACGCCGCCGGCCTGCCGGACCTCAAGCTGCAAGGCCGTCGCGAAATCAAAGTGGCCGCCGGCGATATCGTCAGCATGCCAGTGGAGTTGTCGAGTGCGCCGGAGCAGTTGCCGTCGAGCACCAACGAGGTGACCTTCATCCTCGAAGACGCCGATGACACCAGCGTCCATATTGAAGCCAAGAGCCGATTCATCGGCCCACAAGTCCGTTAACGGGGAACCTACGCATGCCCGCAACTACTGCCGCCAGCCCTTGGTACAAACACCTCTGGCCCTGGATCATCATCGCGATCCTGGCCTGCTCGGTGACCCTGACCTTGTCCATGGTGACCATCGCAGTGAACAACCCGGACAACCTGGTCAACGACAACTACTACGAGGCCGGCAAAGGCATCAACCGTTCCCTGGACCGCGAGCGCCTGGCCCAGACCCTGCAACTGCGCGGCAAGCTGCACCTGGACGAACTGACCGGCGAGGTCGAGCTGCAACTGACTGGCTACAGCAATCCAAATACTCTGGAGCTGAACCTCATCTCCCCGACCCAGCCAGAGAAGGATCGCAAGATCAACCTCACCCGCAGCGACAGCGAGCCCGGTCGTTACATCGGCCAGGTCACCGACAAGGTCGAAGGTCGCCGTTTCGTGGAACTGCTTGGCGTGGAAGGCGGCAACACCTGGCGCCTGTTCGAAGAAGAAGAGGTCAGCCACGACAAGGACTTGCTGTTGGGTGACGAACCGTTGCAGGGCGCTGAAGACCTGAAAAAATAAACAGCCTGCGCTCCGCGCTTCGCGAGCAAGCCCGCTCGATACCCTGTGGGAGCGGGCTTGCCCGCGAAGAGGCCCTCCCAGCCACCAAAGACCTCGAACCATGACCACCCCCTGCTACCACTGCGCCCTACCCGTCCCCTCCGGCAGTCGGTTCACCGCCCAGATCCTCGGCGAACGCCGTGAACTCTGCTGCCCGGGCTGCCAGGCCGTGGCCGAGGCGATAGTGGCCGGCGGGCTGGAAAGCTATTACCAACACCGCAGCGAAGCCTCGGCCAACCCCGACGCGCTGCCCGTGCAGTTGGTGGACGAACTGGCGCTGTACGACCGCGCCGATGTGCAAAAACCCTTTGTGCGCCATCAAGGCGAGCTGGCCGAAACCACCCTGCTGATGGAAGGCATCAGTTGCGCCGCCTGCGGCTGGTTGATCGAGAAACACCTGCGCAGCCTGCCCGCCGTGGCCGAAGCGCGATTGAACCTGTCCAACCACCGCCTGCACGTGCGCTGGGCCGATGGGCAATTGCCGTTGAGCCAACTGCTCAGCGAGCTGCGCCATATCGGTTACGCCGCCCACCCTTACCAGGCCGACCGCGCCGCCGAACAATTGGCCAGCGAGAATCGCCTGGCCCTGCGACAACTGGGGGTCGCTGGTTTGCTGTGGTTCCAGGCCATGATGGCAACCATGGCCACCTGGCCGGAATTCAATATCGACCTGAGCCCGGAGCTGCACATCATCCTGCGCTGGGTGGCGATGTTTCTCACCACGCCCATCGTGTTCTACAGCTGCGCGCCCTTCTTCAAAGGCGCCCTGCGTGACCTGCGCACGCGCCACCTGACCATGGACGTCTCGGTGTCCCTGGCGATTGGCGGCGCGTACCTGGCCGGCATCTGGACCGCGATCACCGGCGTGGGCGAACTGTATTTCGATGCCGTGGGCATGTTTGCCCTGTTCCTGCTGGCCGGGCGCTACCTTGAGCGCCGCGCCCGGGAACGCACCGCCGCAGCCACCGCCCAACTGGTCAACCTGTTGCCCGCCTCCTGCCTACGACTCAAAGACGATGGCCAGAGCGAGCGCATCCTGCTTAGCGAATTGGCGCTGGGTGATCGGGTGCTGGTGCATCCCGGTGCGGTGCTGCCGGCGGATGGCGTAATTCTCGACGGCCAATCCAGCATCGATGAATCCCTGCTGACCGGCGAGTACCTGCCGCAACCTCGGCGCACGGGCGACAACGTCACGGCCGGCACGCTGAATGTCGAGGGCGCGCTGACCGTCCAAGTGCGCGCATTGGGCCATGACACGCGCTTGTCTGCCATCGTGCGCCTACTGGAGCGCGCCCAGGCCGAGAAGCCGCGCCTGGCACAGATCGCCGACCGCGCTGCGCAGTGGTTCTTGTTGTGCTCGCTGATCGCCGCCGCGCTGATCGGCTTGCTGTGGTGGGAGCTGGACCCGTCGCGGGCGTTCTGGATTGTACTGGCGATGCTGGTGGCGACCTGCCCGTGCGCGCTGTCCCTGGCCACGCCCACCGCGCTCACCGCCGCCACCGGCACCTTGCACAGCCTTGGGTTGCTGCTGACCCGCGGCCATGTGCTCGAGGGCCTGAACCAGATTGATACGGTGATTTTCGACAAGACCGGCACCCTCACCGAAGGGCGCCTGGCGTTGCGCGCCATTCGGCCCTTGAGTGCGCTGGACAGCGACCAATGCCTGGGCCTCGCTGCCGCCCTGGAGAACCGTTCCGAACACCCGATTGCCCGTGCCTTCGGCCGCGCGCCGCTGGCCGCCGATGAAGTGCTGAGCACCCCAGGCCTGGGCCTGGAAGGTCGTGTGGGCGAACGTCTGTTGCGCATCGGCCAGCCGGGTTTTGTCTGTGAACTCAGTGGCTGCGCGATTCCCGCCTCACCGGACGAGGCCGGGCAATGGCTGCTGCTGGGCGACCGCAGCGGCGCCCTGGCCTGGTTCGTACTGGATGACCGCCTGCGCAGCGACGCCCCCGCCTTGCTCGCCGCCTGCAAGGCGCGGGGCTGGCGCACGCTGCTGCTCTCCGGCGACAGCTCGCCGATGGTGGCCAGTGTCGCCTCTGAGCTGGGTATCGACGAAGCCCACGGCAGCCTGCGCCCTGACGATAAGCTGCAGGTGCTGCAAACCCTGCACAAGGAAGGTCGCAAAGTGCTGATGCTGGGCGATGGAGTCAATGATGTGCCGGTGCTGGCCGCCGCTGATATCAGCGTGGCGATGGGCTCGGCCACGGACCTGGCGAAAACCAGCGCCGATGCGGTGCTGTTGTCCAACCGCCTGGATGCGCTGGTGCAGGCCTTCAGCCTGGCGCGGCGTACTCGCCGGGTGATCATCGAGAACCTGTTGTGGGCCGGGTTGTACAATGGGCTTATGCTGCCGTTTGCGGCCCTGGGTTGGATCACTCCGATCTGGGCGGCGATCGGCATGTCCCTCAGTTCGTTGACCGTGGTGCTCAACGCGTTGCGCCTCACTCGCCTGCCGAGCGCGCAAGCCTCGGGCACCGCCCCAGTAACCCGCCCGCTGCCGGCCTGAGCCGCGTGGGCATGGAGTACAGATGCCAGCTCTCTACGTGATGATTCCTGCGGCACTGCTGTTAGTGGGCGTGGCCATCTACATCTTCTTCTGGGCCGTGGACAGCGGCCAGTACGAAGACCTCGATGGCCCGGCACACAGCGTGTTGTTCGACGACCAGGACCCGAACCACCTGGCCGCCATCGACGAAGCCAACAGCCCCGAGCAACCGCCCAAAGAGCCCCCTCATGCTTGAGCTGGCGCCTTTGCTGGTCTCGGCGCTGATCCTCGGCCTGCTCGGCGGCGGCCATTGCCTGGGCATGTGCGGCGGACTGATGGGCGCGCTGACCCTGGCGATCCCCAAGGAACAGCGCAGCCGCCGTTTTCGCCTGCTGCTGGCATACAACCTGGGGCGCATCCTCAGCTATGCCACCGCCGGCTTATTGATCGGCCTGGCCGGCTGGGCGGTGGCCAACAGCCCGGCGGCGATGTTCATGCGTGTGCTGGCCGGGTTGCTGCTGATCTGTATGGGCCTGTACCTGGCCGGATGGTGGAGCGGCCTCACCCGTATCGAGAGCCTGGGGCGCGGCCTGTGGCGGCATCTGCAGCCGGTGGCCAACCGTTTGCTGCCGGTGTCCAGCCTGCCGCGAGCCTTGCTGCTGGGCGCGCTGTGGGGCTGGTTGCCGTGCGGGCTCGTCTACAGCACCCTGCTATGGGCGGCGAGCCAGGGCAATGCGCTGGACAGTGCCTTACTGATGCTGGCGTTCGGGCTGGGCACCTGGCCGGTGCTGTTGGCCACCGGGCTGGCCGCCGAACGGGTGACAGCGTTGTTGCGCAAGCGCAGCGTGCGGGTGGCCGGTGGCGTGCTGGTGATGATCTTCGGTCTCTGGACCTTGCCCGGGCCCCATCAGCACTGGCTAATGGGGCATTAACAGGCCCTGTGGCATAGCGCCGCTCCCCGTTGATGCAAATCAAGATGCCCGCACCGCCCTGCCCCTAGACTCGGCCCACTAGCCAATCCGGGGGACCGCCCGCATGCTCGACGCCATTCGTTGGGACACAGATCTGATTCACCGCTACGACTTGGCGGGGCCGCGCTACACGTCCTACCCCACCGCCGTACAATTTGACAGCCAGGTCGGCACCTTCGACCTGCTCCACGCCCTGCGTGACAGCCGCAAGGCCGTGCGGCCACTGTCGTTGTATGTGCACGTGCCGTTCTGCGCCAACATTTGTTACTACTGCGCCTGCAACAAGGTGATCACCAAGGACCGTGGCCGCGCCCAGGCCTACCTGCAGCGCCTGGAGCAGGAAATCCAATTGGTGGCCTGCCACCTCGACCCGCAGCAGCCCGTGGAACAGTTGCACTTCGGCGGCGGTACGCCAACCTTTCTCAGCCACGATGAACTGCGCCAGGTGATGAAATGCCTGCGCCAGCATTTCAATTTACTGGATGACGATTCGGGCGACTACGGCATCGAAATCGACCCGCGCGAAGCCGACTGGGCCACCATGGGCCTGCTGCGCGAACTGGGCTTCAACCGCGTGAGCATCGGCCTGCAAGACCTCGACCCCGAGGTGCAACGGGCGGTCAATCGCCTGCAAAGCCTGGAGGAAACCCGCGCCGTGATCGATGCAGCGCGCACCTTGCAATTTCGCTCGATCAATATCGACCTGATCTACGGCCTGCCCAAGCAGTCGCCGTTGAACTTTGCGCGCACCGTGGAAGAAGTCATCCGCTTGCAGCCTGACCGCCTGTCGGTGTTCAACTACGCGCACCTGCCGGAACGCTTCATGCCCCAGCGGCGGATCAACACCGACGACCTGCCCTCGCCGGCAGAAAAACTGTTGATGCTGCAAACCACCATCGAACAACTGACCCAGGCCGGTTACCGCTACATCGGCATGGACCACTTTGCCCTGCCCGACGACGAACTGGCGGTGGCCCAGGAAGAAGGCAAGCTGCAGCGCAACTTCCAGGGTTACACCACCCACGGGCACTGCGACCTGATTGGGCTGGGGGTGTCGGCGATCAGCCAGATCGGCGACCTGTATTGCCAGAACAGCAGTGACCTGAACCAGTATCAGAACGCTTTGGCGGGCGCGCAGTTGGCGACCAGCCGTGGTTTGGTGTGCACAACGGACGACCGTCTGCGAAGGGAGGTGATTTCGCAATTGATCTGCAATTTCAGCCTGGGCTTCGAGGCGATCGAACAAGCGTACAACATCGATTTTCGCGGCTACTTTGCCGAGTTATGGCCGCAATTGCAGACCATGGCTGATGATGGCTTGATCGAATTGGACGCCCAGAGAATTCGCGTACTGCCGGCCGGGCGCTTGCTGGTGCGCTCGGTGTGCATGGTGTTCGATGCCTACCTGGAGCACCAGAACAGGCAGCGGTTTTCGCGGGTTATCTGAAGGCCTTTACTTCATGGCCAGGCTGGCGGCCTTGACCGCATCACCGGCGCTCATGTCTTTCATGGCCTTGGCAAGGGATGCCTGGGCGCTGGTCAGGCTGGCTTGCAGCCCACTCAAGGCCGATTGCAGGCCAGAGAGTCGGGCGCGGGCCTGTTCCGGGCTGAGGGTCTTGTCGGCCATCACCGCAGCCATCTCGGCCTGTTTCTCGGCAATTTGCTTTTTAATCTCACGGATCATCTTCAGCAGGTTCTTGACGTTGTCCGCCAAGCCACTGTCGTCGATATCACTGTTTGAGGTTTTCTCAGCCGCCGCCGCTTTCATCGCAGCGCCGGAAATGGTCACTGACACCGCAGGCTTGGCTTCATCCGTCGGCGCAACCGCAGCAGCATCGGTCGCGGCCGCCTTCTTGGTTTCGGGCAGTGCCTGGATCTGGGTGCGTGAAGCCAGTTGAGTACTGAGGGATAACATGGTCTGAGCCACCGTGTTGGTATTCGATGGCAGTGCTATCGGCCGTTTCGGGCAAATCTTTACCTCGCGACAGGTTTTTGTACACGCTGGCCTCCGTGCCCCTCAGTGCGTTACCCTTACGTCTTATGTGTGTTTTCCCACAAGGATTTAAGAAATGTCCGAGCCAGTCAAACTGCGCGCTCACAGCCAGGCCCATTGCAAGGATTGCAGCCTGGCCCCCCTCTGCCTGCCACTTTCATTGAATCTGGAAGACATGGATGCGCTGGACGACATCGTCAAACGCGGCCGCCCGCTGAAAAAAGGCGAGTTTCTGTTTCGCCAGGGCGACAAGTTTGATTCCGTCTATGCAGTACGCTCGGGCGCGTTGAAGACCTTCAGCCTCAGCGACGGCGGCGAAGAGCAAATCACCGGTTTCCACCTGCCCAGCGAGCTGGTCGGGCTGTCGGGGATGGACACCGAGATTCACCCGGTGTCGGCCCAGGCCCTGGAAACCACGTCGGTGTGCGAAATTCCTTTCGAGCGCCTGGATGAATTGGCCCTGCAACTGCCGCAGTTGCGCCGCCAGTTGATGCGCGTGATGAGCCGCGAGATTCGTGACGACCAGCAAATGATGCTGCTGCTGTCGAAGAAAACCGCCGATGAGCGCATCGCCACGTTCCTGGTCAACCTGTCGGCGCGCTTCCGTGCCCGTGGGTTCTCGGCCAACCAGTTCCGCCTGAGCATGTCGCGTAATGAAATCGGTAATTACCTGGGCCTGGCGGTGGAGACCGTGTCCCGCGTGTTTACCCGTTTCCAGCAGAACCAGTTGATTGCCGCAGAAGGTAAAGAGGTGCATATCCTCGACCCGATCCAGCTGTGTGCCTTGGCTGGCGGTTCTCTGGAGGTCTAATCCAGGCTGCGGCCGCGCCAATCGGTGAGGCCGCAGGTATACTTCGAGTCCGTTTTCCGCTCTGGACTCCTCGACGATGACCTTTGATTCGTTCGACATCAAATCCCTGATTCGCCCCGTCATCGACTTCCCCAAGCCTGGGGTGATCTTCCGTGACATCACGCCGCTGTTCCAATCGCCCCGCGCCCTGCGCCTGGTGGCCGACAGCTTTGCCCAACGCTATGTCGAAGCCGACTTCACCCATATTGGTGCGATGGATGCCCGTGGCTTCCTGATCGGCTCGATCATCGCTTACCAGCTCAACAAGCCGCTGATCCTGTTTCGCAAGCAAGGCAAGCTGCCGGCGGACGTGCTGGCCGAGGGTTACCAGACCGAGTACGGCGAAGCCTTCCTGGAAGTGCACGCCGACAGCCTGTGCGAAGGCGACTCCGTACTGATGTTCGATGACCTGATCGCCACCGGCGGCACCCTGATTGCGGCGGCGAACCTGGTGCGGCGCATGGGGGCAAAGATCTTTGAAGCGGCGGCGATTATCGATTTGCCGGAGCTGGGTGGCTCGCAGCGGTTGGCAGACATGGGCATTCCGACGTTTTGTCTGACGCAGTTTGGGCTGACTGAAAGATAAGGGTCGTCAATACTGCCGCCATCGCGAGCAAGCCCGCTCCCACATTTGAAATGCATTCCACATGTGGGAGCGGGCTTGCTCGCGAAGGCACTCGAAAGAACACCATTAAAAATCAAAGCCCCATCTGCTTACTGATGATTTCATTCATCACTTCACGCGTCCCGCCACCAATCGACAGAATCCGGTTATCACGATACAGCCGCTCCACCAGACTGCCCCGCATATACCCCTGCCCGCCCAGGATCTGCACCGCGTCATACGTCACTCGATCGGCGGTATCGGTGGCGAGGTTCTTGGCCATGGAAATCTCTTTGATCACGCTCTTGCCAGCGGCCATTTTCGCGGCCTGGCGATAGGTGAACTCGCGGGAAACTTCCACGGCGGTAGCCATTTCCGCCAGGCGATGCTTGAGCACCTGGAATTTGCCGATAGGTTTGCCGAATGCTTCACGCTGGGCGGCCCACTGAAGGCTTTCCTCCAGGGCCAGCTGTGCAGTCATGTTGGCCATCAGCGCCAAGGCCAGACGTTCACTCTGGAAGTTGCCCATGATGCAGGCAAAGCCCATGTTCTCGACACCGATAAGGTTGCCCACAGGCACGCGGCAATCGTCGAAGAACAACTCGGCGGTGTCCGATGCCCACCAGCCCATCTTCTTCAGTGGCTGGCCGACGGTGAAACCCGGGGTGTCTTTTTCGATCAGCAGCAAGCTGATGCCGCCAAAGCCCGGCCCGCCCGTGCGCACGGCTACGGTGTAGAAGTCAGCGCGAATGCCGCTGGTGATAAAGGTCTTGGCGCCGCTTACGCGGTAATGCTCGCCTTCCCGTACGGCGCGGGTTTGCAGGTTGGCCACATCAGAGCCGCCGCTGGGCTCGGTGACCGCCAGGGCGATGATCTTTTCGCCAGCCAGCACCAGAGGCGCTATGCGCTCACGCACGTCGGGCCGGGCCCATTTGACGATGGGCGGCAGGCCGATATCCAGGGAGCCGAGCCCTGCCACCACGCCACCGGAGCCGCAGCGCATCAGTTCTTCGCTGGCAGCGACCTTGGCGAACAGATCGCCTTCGTGGCTGCCACCCAGGGTTTCGGGGTAGCCAATGCCTAGAATCCCCGCCGCACCGGCCTTGAGGTAGAGCTCGCGAGGAAAGCTTTGTGCCTCCTCCCACTGCTCGATGCCGGGCAACATCTCACGCTCCACGAAGCGGCGCACGCTGTCGCGGACCAATTGGTGGCTGGGATCGAAGTATTCCTGATAGGCAGACATCGGCAAGCTCCATGGCGGGATGGAGCGAACTTACCAAGCGCTTGCTTGGTTATCAAGTCATGTGTCTGCGCTAACCCGGTAGGAGCGAGCTTGCTCGCGAAAACCGTCAACGATAACGCGTGCTTCCTGCGTGAACGCGGCGCCTATTGGTTTTTCGCGAGCAAGCTCGCTCCTACAGGGTTAGGAAGTCCCAGATTGCAGTGGGTTTTAGAGGGCGATCGGCTTGCGGCCTGCGAACGAGTGCGCCAAGGTACCGCCATCCACCAGTTCCAACTCCCCTCCCAACGGCACGCCATGGGCAATCCGCGAAGTGATCAAGCCTTTGTTGGTCAGCAGTTGGGCAATGTAGTGCGCCGTGGCTTCACCTTCCACCGTCGGGTTGGTTGCCAGGATCACTTCAGTAAAGGTGCCCTGCTCTTGGATCCGCGCCACCAGTTGTGGAATACCGATGGCTTCCGGCCCCAGGCCATCGAGCGGCGACAGGTGGCCCTTGAGCACAAAGTAACGCCCGCGGTAACCGGTCTGCTCCACGGCGTACACATCCATCGGCCCTTCCACCACGCACAGCAACGTGTCGTCGCGACGCGGGTCGGCGCATTGTGGGCAGAGCTCTTCTTCGGTGAGGGTACGGCACTGGCGGCAGTGGCCCACGCCTTCCATGGCCTGGCTCAGAGCCTGGGCCAGGCGAGTGCCGCCGCTGCGATCACGCTCCAGCAGTTGCAGCGCCATGCGCTGGGCAGTTTTCTGGCCGACACCGGGCAAAGTGCGCAAGGCGTCGATCAGTTGGCGAATCAGGGGGCTGAAGCTCATGGGCGAAGGGTCCGACAAAACAACGAGACGCGGTTTATACCCGCGCCCCGGATTAGCGTCAAATACTCAATCCTGCGCGACGCGCACCACCAACTTGCCGAAGTTGCGCCCTTCGAGCAGGCCGATAAAGGCTTCGGGCGCCTGCTCCAGGCCATCGACCACGGCCTCGCGGAACTTGATCTTGCCCTCGCGCACCCAAGGCGCCATGGCGCTGAGGAACTCCGGCTGGCGGTCGCCATAGTCGTCGAACACGATAAAGCCCTGGATGCGCACCCGCTTGGTAAGCAAAGTGCGTTGCAGCGTCGGCAAACGGTCAGGGCCACTGGGCGCTTCATGGGCGTTATAGCCGGCGATCAACCCGCACAGCGGCACGCGCGCCTTGGGGTTGAGCAAGGGCAGCACGGCATCGAAGACTTTACCGCCGACGTTTTCAAAGTAGATGTCCACGCCTTTGAAGCAGGCCAGGGCCAGCTCGTGGGCAAAATCTTCGCGCTTGTGGTCGATACAGGCGTCAAAGCCCAACTCATCCACCACATAGCGGCACTTGTCGGCGCCACCGGCAATGCCCACCACGCGCAAGCCCTTGAGCTTGGCCACCTGGCCCACCACCGACCCCACCGCGCCAGACGCAGCCGCCACCACCAGGGTTTCCCCGGCCTTGGGCTGGCCGATATCCATCAGGCCCATATAGGCGGTCATGCCCGGCATTCCCAGTACGCCCAAGGCCATCGACGGGCTCGGCAGGCCCTTGGGCAGCGGGATCAGGTTTTGGCCTTCGCAAATACAGTGGCTTTGCCAGCCAGTGGCGCCGACCACCAGGTCGCCCACTTCGAATTTCGGGTTGCGCGATTGCTCGACACGGCTGACAGCCCCACCGGTCATCACCTCGCCGATTTCCACGGGTGCTGCATAGGACGGCGCGTCACTCATGCGTCCACGCATGTAGGGGTCCAAAGACAGGTACAGCGTCTTGAGCAGCACCTGGCCGTCTGCCAGCTCCGGCAGGCTCACGCGTTCCAGGCGAAAGTTTTCCGGCGTGGGGGCGCCTTGAGGGCGTGAGACCAGAACGATGCGTTGGTTGAGCGTCATTTCTTGAGGCATCAGCGGGGCTCCTTTATCGGTGAGTGGTTTCAACGGTATAGGGTGCAGACCATCGGTGAAGGCTTGGGGTTCGATGTTTCGACCGCGCAAAAAAATGCCAGGCGCTATGCCTGGCATTTGAGTCTAGCTAAAGCGTGTATCAGAACGGCAGTTTCATGCCCGGTGGCAGTTGCATGCCAGCGGTCACGCCGGACATTTTGTCCTGGCTGTTGGCTTCGATCTTGCGCACAGCGTCATTGACGGCTGCGGCGAACAGCGCTTCGAGCATTTCCAGGTCATCTTCACCCACGCCCGGCAATACGCTTGGGTCGATGCTGACACGCTTGATGTCGTGACGACCGGTCATCACCACGCTGACCATATCGCCACCGGCTTTACCGGTGACTTCGGCGTTGGCCAGTTCTTCCTGCATCTTGGCCATTTTTTCCTGCATCTGCTGCGCCTGCTTCATCAGGCCGGCCATGCCACCTTTCATCATGGGAATCACCTCAAAAGTACGTGGATCAATGAGTAGCCCGGAGTCATGACGCTTGGGACACCGGGGCTTCGACAGGTTCAATAGTATCGTGGCGGACGACCGCACCGAACTGTTGCATCATTTGTTGGATAAGCGGATCTGCGTGGATCGAATCCTCGGCCTCGCGCTGGCGGTTAAGGCGCCGACGGGTCGCGGCCTGGGCCGGGGTTTCCTGCTCGGGCTTGATCAGCTCGATGGCGATGGTCAGCGTGCGCCCATGGTACTGGTTGAGCGCATCGTTGAGCCGGCGCTGCTGGGTGGCGTTGAACAAGGCGCTATGGGCCGGGTCCAGGTGCAGCAGCCAGTGGTCGCCTTCGATGGAAATCAGGGTGCAGTTGGCGGCGATACTGCCGGTCATGCCGGAGATCGGCAATTTCGGAAACAATTCCAGCCATTGCAAGGCCAGGCCGGTAGCCGGGGCCGCGGCAGGTTCTGCCTCGGGCTCGGGCGCAGGTTCGGCGGTGTGCTCGCTGGCCAAGTCGTCCAGGTAGCTGTAGGCCGAATCCATGTCCGGCTCGATGTAGTCTTCGTCCAGCGGCGGTTCGTCGTCCAGGTCAATGCCTGGGGTGGCCGCGTCAACCTGGGCGACCGTCGGCTCGGGAACCGGGGCCGATACCCACTCAGGGGCATCCGGCACCACGCTGTCCGGAGTCGGCGCAGGCATCGGCGTCAGCTCGGGCTGCTCGCCGGTGGTTTCCAGCACGGGCTCCACGGCGGGTTGTTGCTCGGGCTCTACTTGCGCTTCGATCGGGTCATTCCAAGGCAAGTCGACCACGGGCGCAGGCTCGATGACCGGCTCGGGCTCGACCACCGGTGCGACGGCAACCGGCGCAGGTTCGGGCTCAGGTGCCGGCGCAACCGGCTCAGGCACAGCAACCGCAGGCGCAGCAACCACTGGCGCAACAACGGCCGCGCCAGCCACGGGTTTGGCGGAATCAACTGTGGCCTGGCTGATCCCCACTGGCTTTAGCGGCTGTCTCGGCGCGTCTGCCGAATCTGCTGGCCGGAACGCCAGCATGCGCAGCAGCACCATTTCAAAGCCACCCCGCGGGTCGGGTGCCAGGGGCAGGTCGCGGCGGCCGATCAGGCCCATCTGGTAGTAGAACTGTACGTCTTCGGCCGGCAAGGCTTGGGCAAGGGCCAATACGCGATCACGGTCGCCATGGCCGTTGTCCACGCCTTCCGGCAGCGCCTGGGCGATGGCGACGCGGTGCAATACGTTGAGAATTTCCGAGAGCACACCGTTCCAGTCTGGGCCTTGCTCCGACAGGTGGCGCACGGCCTCGAGCAACGCCTTGGCGTCACCCTCGATCAGCGCGTGCAGCACGTCGAACACCTGGCCGTGGTCCAGGGTACCGAGCATGGCGCGCACGTCGGCGGCCATGACCTTGCCTTCACCAAACGCGATGGCCTGGTCGGTGAGGCTCATGGCATCGCGCATCGAACCGTCGGCGGCGCGGCCCAGCAACCACAGCGCGTCGTCTTCGAACGGTACGTTCTCGACGCCCAGTACATGGGTCAAATGCTCGACCACACGCTCGGGGGTCATGTTTTTCAGGGAGAACTGCAGGCACCGCGACAAAATCGTTGCCGGAAGTTTCTGCGGGTCGGTGGTGGCCAGGATGAACTTGACGTAGGGCGGCGGCTCTTCCAGGGTTTTCAACAAGGCGTTGAAGGAGTGGCTGGACAGCATGTGCACTTCGTCGATCAGGTAGACCTTGAAGCGGCCACGGCTCGGCGCGTACTGCACGTTGTCCAGCAGCTCGCGGGTGTCTTCGACCTTGGTACGGCTCGCGGCGTCGATCTCGATCAGGTCGACGAAACGCCCTTCGTCGATCTCACGGCACACCGAACAGGTGCCACAAGGCGTCGAGGTGATACCGGTTTCACAATTCAGGCACTTGGCGATGATGCGCGCAATCGTGGTCTTGCCCACCCCGCGTGTACCGGTGAACAGGTAGGCGTGGTGCAGCCGTTGGCTGTCCAAGGCATTGATCAGAGCCTTGAGCACATGGGTCTGGCCGACCATTTCGCGGAACGAGCGCGGGCGCCATTTACGTGCAAGAACCTGATAACTCATCGAAAACCGTCGCAACTGGGAAGCGGAAGCCGGTAATGCTAGCGGAGCAAGGGGGAAATTGCATCCGGCACGCTCGTCTAATCTGACGAAGCTTGTTCAATTGGCCTCCCGGAGGGCACCTGCGGGCGATTTGCTGGCACCTTGGAGCGCCAACGCCCTTCCAGACTGATAGCGGCGACACTTGCCAGCACGATCACTGCGCCCAGCATCACCTGCAGGGTGACGTGTTCGCCAAGCAGCGTGGCGGCCATCAGCATGGCAACCGGTGGAATCAGGTACATCGCCACCGACGCACGACTGACCTCGACGTGCTTCAACACGTAACCCCAGGCCAGATAGGCCAAGGCACTGGGGAAAATACCCAGCACCAGCACGGCAAGATTCTCCACCATCGGTGCCTGCACGATGGCGACGGGCAGGCCCGGCAGGTTCACGCACAGCATCAGGGTGCCAGACCACACCATGTAGCACGCCATGGTCAACGGGCTGTAGCGCTGGGCATGACGCCGCTGGATGGCGAAGTACACACTCCATGAGCAGGCTGCCAACAAGATCAGCAAACCCCGTGGGTTGATATCGCCTATGCCCCGGTCGCCCCAGATCACCACCACTACTCCGGCCAACCCCAACAGCACGCAGCCCCAGCGCCAGGCGCTGACCCGCTCTTTCAAGCACAAAAACGCGATCAACACACTGAACAACGGCGCCGACTGCGCCAACACACTCGACGCTGCCGCCGTCACCCATTGTTGCCCATAGTTGAGACTGGTGTGGTGCAGGAACACCCCGAAAAAGCCCAGCACCAACAGCCACGGCACGTCGCGCAACGGTGGCCGTCCAATGCCCACCACCCAGGCCACACCGCCCATGAATACCGACGCGATCAGAAACCGCAGCAGCGCCAATTGGCCGGGGCTATAACTGTGCAGCCCCATGTGCACGCCGATCGGCGAATACGCCCAACAGAGGATAACGCTGGCAATGACTAGCGTAAGCTTTAGAGGTGACGGAGTATTCATCGACAGCATCCACGCAAAAGGAATGCTGCCAGTCTTGGCCCACGCCAGGCATAGGACAATTAAGCGTTTCTGACTTCTGAAATCACTGGAACTGAGCAATGGAACTGGCCCAACTGAAAATGGTGCGAGCCGTGGCGCAAACCGGCAGCGTGGCCCAGGCTGCGCTGCAATTGCACTGCGTGCCGTCCAACATCACCACGCGCATCAAGCAGCTGGAAAGCGAGTTGGGCACGCCGTTGTTTATCCGTGCTGGCCGAGGGCTGGCGATCAGCGCTGCGGGAGAGATCTTCCTGGATTACTGCGAACGTATCCTGGCGCTGGTGGATGAATCCAAACGCGCGGTGGATGCCAACGCCATTCCCCGTGGCACCTTGCGCATCGGTGCGGTGGAATCCAGTGCCAGCGGGCGCCTGCCGCCATTGCTGGCGGAATACCACCGGCGTTATCCCGATGTCAGCCTGGAACTGGTCACCGGTGCCTGGGCGCAACTGCTGGACGACCTGCAACACCACCGCCTGGATGTGGCACTGGTGGCCGCCGGCGGCAAACGCACGAAGCTGGAACAGAGCGTGGTCTACAGTGAACGCCTGGTGCTGATCGCCAGCGCGTGCAGCGCACCTATCAACAGCGCCGAGGACTTGGCCGGCCGTACATTGCTGGTATGGCCGCCGGGCTGCCCTTATCGCGCCGCCCTGGAAAACTGGCTCAAGCCCCACGACGTCAAGCCTGCGATCGCCAGCTATGCCAGTTGGGGCACGATCATCGGATGCGTCAGTGCGGGGATTGGCGTGGCGTTGGCACCCGAGGGGATCCTGGCGCGCTATGAGCAGGCCAATCAGCTGGCGTCGTATCGCTTTGAAGCACTGGCGCCCGTGGACAACCTGTTGTTCTGGCACACGGACACCCAGCGGCACCTGGCGCGAGATGCGTTTGCCGGGCTACTGCGCGAGACCTTCGGCTGACTCGCCCTAATAACCCTAATGTAGGAGCGAGCTTGCTCGCGAAAAACTCACAGGCGCCGCGTTTATTCAGAAAGCACGCGTTATCGTTGAGGTTTTTCGCGAGCAAGCTCGCTCCTACAATTCAGGGCTTGGGCGCGGCCAACCGTGCGTACTGGCCCTGGCTGATCCAGCCCGTGAACGAACGGTCGTCAGCGTTGATAAATTCCACCTGCGCCCAGCCGTCCTTGAATGCCAGTACGCCCACCACGTCATGCTTGACGATGTAGGGCCGCTTTGCCGCTTTGGCGCCCGGCGTTTTCAGCAGGTAAGCCTTGTCGGCAGACACCGTCACCAAGCCGATCCATTGCTTGCTGGCGGTCTGGCTCAACTCCAGGCCGGTAGCGATTTCCGGCATCAGCACATTGATGCAGCCAGGGTGCTGGCGGCCCTGCTCCACCGTCAGGGTCACCCCGTCGGGCGCCGCGGCCACACTGCCTGGGTAGGCAGCGTCCAGCCAGGTGGTGAGCGCCTCTGGCTTGCCTTGGAGGTAGAACGTGCAGCCACGGGCCACACCCTCGCCCATCGATTCCTGATAGAACCCCTCGACCTGATGCCCAGGCGTCACCGCCAGCATCAGCCCTTCATATTTACCTGAATGCAACGCCGCCGAGCCGGCCAACGCGGGCGCCACGGCGCACCACGACAACACTCCCATCGCCAGATAACGAATCATCTTATTTCTTCCCTTCAAAGGCTTCGTAGGCTTGTTTCATCAGGACGTCATAGTTGCCGTAATCATCGCCGTTATAGTTACGCGCCATGGCGGTGAAATCCTTGTTTTTCATCGCGCTCAACAATGCCGAGTTGTGGCTGCAGAGGCTGAGATAGGCCTTGAGTTGGTTACCGGCATTGATCTTCAATGACGCCACGAACTCAAACACGGTCTTGAATCCGCACGCCGCAAAATTGAACCCCATGATCTGAAACATGCCCCAGGAGGCCGACATCAGCGCGGCTTCCTGGTCCAGCGCAAAGGCAGTGGCCATGGTCTCCCAGGCCTTGACCTGATCCTTGTTGTTCGTCTGCCATTGCGGGCCGGCTTTTTTCTTGTAGACATACGACAGCAGCGGCTGCGACTGGTCGTAGATGTGCTTGGTGTACTTGCGAAAGTGGTGCCCTTCAAAGGCGATGATCGGCAACTTGGCGGGCCCGAAACCCACCTTCCCGCCCGACTCCACCGTGGCGAACGCCTTGACCACATTCACCGAAATGCCGTTGCCCAATAGCTTGGCGGCATTCTGGAAATCCGTATCGCTCAAGGTTGTCCCGCCGTCGCAGGTGGACTGCATCATCAACTGCCGGTTACGCCGCTCAGCCTCGATGACCGCACGCACGCGGTCCAGGTACACATTGACCGTGGCCTGCACCGCATCGACGTTGTTATTGCCAAAGATATTGAGAAACGTCGGAATGCGCGTAGTGGGAAAAGCCCGCACCGGCACCTTCAGTGCCTCTTCGATCAGACTGTTGAACGTGCGCCCGGTGGGGTCGATCACGCCATCGGGATGGGCGTACTTGAGATGGCGAAACTGATACTGGCTGATGCACTGCACCAACTGGCCGTCGCACTTGCCGTTTTCGAGCAAGGCAAACCCCATCTTGGGAATGATCAAATTGAATAAATACTGGATGCACTGAACATCGGCGGGCAAGTTGCGGGCTTTGCCGGGCGTCCCTACCGGAGCACTGATAAGACGAGGCAACCCTTGCAGGCTTTTCATGACAGACATCCTTGTGAGTGAAAGAAGTGATAGCACTTCAATATCAAATCCATGCCCTTGTCATACTCTGAAACAAGTGGCCGGCGCAAGCTAACAAGGCGGTCTGCGGGTTGTCCAGAGGGCTTTATGAAAGTTGTGAAACATCCGGATTAAATTGCTTAGTAACCGTGGGATTCACGGGTCTTTTGATACTTGTGGTAGTCGAGCCACTCGACCACATCGTAGGGCAGATACAACTGCACCCTGGCCCGTGAAATCGCGATATACACCGCGCAGAGTCGTTGATCGAACGCGTAGGCGTCCTGGAACTTCACATTGGTCAACAGTTCCGGGGTGAGCAGTACTCGGTCGAACTCCATGCCGCCCGCGTCCTGCGCCAGCATCAGCAGGACGCGCTCGTCCGGATGGCCGCTCAACCGGTTCAACCGCGTGACATCCGCCACGTTGAAGCCTTTTTCCAGCTCGGCCTCGACCCACACAAACGCCTCATCGAACTGGCAGGCTTCGCGCACCTGCTGCCAATCGGCCATATCGCTGAAAAACGGATGGGGGCCGAGGTCATTGAACTCATTGCTATAGAAATCGGGTTTGAACAACGCGATGACCGTGTCCATGAAGTGCTTGAGCGACTGCTGGGCCTCTTTGCTCGCCAGGCCGAACGCACAACGGGCGTGGCTCAGTTGGATCGCCCACTGCATGGTGTCCCAATGGGAGGCGGTCAACACCACGCAACCTTGCGGGGGCACAAAACCCTGGGGGTAAAACTCAATACCCACGTCGGCATCGCGGGCGCCCTCGAAAAGCGATTTGGTTTTTTCCGAGTGCAAGCTGATCAATGGGTTGACCAGGCGCTCGACATTGCGCCCGGAACGCACGGAGTAGCACACGTCGGTATGGCGAACCTCACGGGCGCGCTTGACCACGCCGCCGCTGGCCTGCTGATACTCATCCCCCAGGGTGATCAGCACCTGGCGGCCGCGCTCGATGATTTGCAGCAGCGGCGCCGGAATATCCTGGCTCTCATCGATCAGCACATGGGTATAGCGCTCGGGCACCACGCAGCCTGCCAGGCTCGCGCGTTTGATCATCAACAAGGCTTCAAACCCGGTGTGGCGGCCCCAGGCCGGGTTCGCCTCAAGGTAGCCCCACAACCGGCTGGAATATTCGAGCAGCACCCTGGCATCGACGCCGGCGAGCGGTTGCTTGAAATGCGGCAAATGCTGGGCCGACAGGCTGTACTCCCAAGAGCGGCAGTAGGCTTCAAGCACCTTGAGGCACACCTCCACCACCGCCTGCCCTTCCAGGCGGCGAAAACCAAAGATATTCAGTTCTTGAGCGAGCGCCTGTTTGGTCGGCACCCTCGCCGGTGTATTCAGCGGCTGTGGCCTGGGGCCATGCAACAGGGCATGGGCAAAGCCCTGGAAGGTATGCCCGGCCTTACGCTCCCGTACACCCACCATGCGGGCACGCAGGGTTTCGAGTTTTGCCGGGGTACGCGCCAGCAACAAGGTCTTTTCCGGGCGCAGGTGCTCCAGCAAGGCCACCAGCAGGTGACTCTTGCCAATGCCGGCGTAGCCTTGCACGTGCAGGTCTTCGTTCAGGTTGGCGCGGAAGGTTCTGAGCAGCTTGTCCTGCTCGGCGCTCAACCAGCGCTCGCGGTGCCTGGGCGTGATCGCCTGCTGGCTGAACGGGTCATTGGCCTTGAGGTGGCGGACTTTATACTCGACGTCCCATTTGCCACTGGGCAACAGATAGTCCCGCGCCTGTACTTCCTCCTCCAGCAGAAAGCGCAGCTTCAAGCTTTTGACCACATTGAGGCCGAAGTACAACTTCCTCTGATCAAACAGCCGCTGCGCTTCAGAGAGCAGGGACACACTGGCCGAATGGCTGGCATCTACTGCCCAGTCAATCAGCTTGGCCAACACTTTTTCCGCACCGCTGGCGCTCAGGTCGCTTTCCGGCACCTGCGCCAGGTTCTGGATCACCAGCACCGCCGCCAATTGCGGCTCACTCAGGGCTACAAGCGCATCGAAACCCTCGCTGCCCAACAAACCCGCGCAGGTTTGCTCCGTGATCGGCAAGAAAACAGGGCTGGATAAGTCGAAATGTTCCGAGTGCATAGAGCCTCGTAGCCAGGGGGAAGAGACGCTTGGGAGTATGCCACTAGATGCGAAATGACCGTCATGCACTGTGCAATAAGCATCACAGATGACTGGCTGAAAATAACTTGGGTTTTAGAAGGGACTGCAGAAGGGAGCGTTATGGAGGCAACCCCACCAGCCACACCCCGGCACACAATGTTCCCGCTGTGGCTGCTGCCTTCCGGCTCTGACCAGGTTCACGGGTAATCGTTGCGGGGGGACCGATGGGGTCACCATAACGACGCTGCCTCTCGGCAAGCCGCGCCATTGTACCCATCTCATCGGAAGTTACAACCGTTGGTTCCGGATTAAAAAATGAGAAGGCTCAAGCACTTGCCATAACCCCATCGGCTCTGCCGCCTTCTTCCTGGATGACCAGGTGAATAAAGTGCAGCTTGGCAATCACCGCGGGCGGCAGCACGAAGGGATAGAAATCCGGCTGGCCCATGGCACGGGACAGTTCGTTGAGCATGCCGGCCAGTTCGATCCAGGCATTGACGAAGCAGAGGAATGCCGGGCCGCCAGAGTGTTGAGGGTCGTAGAGCGTGGTCAGGGGGAATGGCTGGTAATCCAGGTCCATCTCGCGGGCGCTCATGCCAAAGCCCAGGGCCGTGTCCACGGCGTCCATCATGTGCAGGTAGTGGGCCCAGGTTTCGGCCCAGTCTTCCCAGGGGTGCATGGTGGCGTAGGCGCTCACGCAGGTGAGTTGCCAGTCCGGGCGCGGGCCGTTCTGGTAGTGCCGGTCGAGGGCCTCGGCGTAACTGGCGCGTTCGTCGCCGAACAGGTCGCGAAAAGGGCTAAGCCAGTGACCGTTGGCGATCAGGCGATCCCAGTAGTAATGGCCGACTTCATGGCGAAAATGGCCGAGCAAGGTGCGGTACGGCTCGCGCATCTGTACCCGGACTTTTTCGCGGTGGGCGTCATCGGCTTCCTTGATATCCAGGGTGATCAGCCCATTGGCGTGGCCGGTGGTGGGCGCGTTGCCTTCCAGGTCGATACCGATAAAGTCGAAGGCCAGGCCAGTCTCTTCGTCAACGCTCTTGGGCACCACTTGCAGGCCCAGGCTGATCAGTTGCGCCACCAGTCGGCGCTTGGCGGTTTCGACTTTGCGCCAGCGTTCGGGGTTTTCCGCAACGGAAAGATCAGGGATGGTGCGGTTCAGGCTACAGGCCACGCACAACGGCGCGGTGCTGTGGGCAGGAATCAACCAATTGCACGCAGCCGGTGAGTCGAGGTTGGCGCAGCGCCGGAAAGCGCCGGCATCGAGATTGTCGTCGGCCAGCCACGTACCGACCACCGGCCCAGGTTGCAGGGACGACAGGCGGCTTTGCTGCGGCTGGTAACCCAACGCCGCCTGACAGGCCAGGCATTGGCTGTTGCGAAAGAACAGCGACTGGCCACACCGGCATTGCCACACCTTGCTGTTGCGCGAGGTTTCGGCCATGAACGGAGCGGCGATGCGCGTGCTGAGTTGCTCGAAGTAGCGGAACATGGCGATCTCTCCCTGGGGTGACAGAGACTAGATCATTTCTCGTGAGAGATCGTTCAACTACTCCCTGTAGGAGCGAGCTTGCTCGCGAAGATCGTCAACGATAACGCGGGCTGCCTGGTTCACAGCGGCGCCCTCCGGTTCTTCGCGAGCAAGCTCGCTCCTACAGTGTGGAGAGATCGCTCCGTTCAGACGGTGATGTTGTGCTTGGCCAGGAAGGCGACGAAGGCTTCCTCGTCCAGTACTTTCAGGCCCAGCTCATTGGCCTTGGCCAATTTCGAACCGGCGCCCGGCCCGGCCACCACGCAGTGGGTTTTCGCCGAAACGGAACCGGCCACCTTGGCCCCCAGGCTTTCGAGCTTGTCCTTGGCCACATCGCGACTCATCAGCTCCAGGGAGCCGGTGAGTACCCAGGTGTGCCCGGCTTCAGGTAAACCTTCGACGAGCTTTTTCTCGCTCTGCCAGTGCATGCCAAAGTCCTTGAGCTGTTGCTCGATAGCCAGGGCATGGTTGGCGTTGTCGGCATTGTCGAAAAACTCCCGTACAGCCTTGGCTTGCTTCTCGGGCAGCGCCTGGCGCATGTCGAGCCAGTCAGCCTTGATGACGCCTTCCAGCGAACCGAACTTGTCCGCGAGCTTCTGCGCCGCGCCTGGCCCCACCGACGGTACGTGCAGCTTGTCGAGCAAACCGCCCAAGGTGGTGCTGGCGGCGAATTCGGCACTGAGTTCGCCTTGCTCCTGCAATTGCAGGCCGCATTCGTCCGGCGACAACAGCGCGCCAATCACCTGCTGATTGTGGCCGTCTTCAAAGAAGCTATGGATCTCATGGGCCACTTCCAGCCCGACATCCGGCAAGTACGTCAGCACTTCTGGCAACGCCTTTTGTACGCGCTCCAGGGACGCCAGCGAGCGCGCCAGAACCTTGGCCGTCTCCTCGCCCACATCGGGAATGCCCAAGGCGTAGATGAAGCGTGCCAGGGTCGGGGTCTTGCTGTTTTCGATGGCGCCGATCAGCTTCTTGCTGGAGATATCGGCAAAGCCTTCCAGGTCGATGATCTGTTCGTATTTGAGCTTGTAGAGATCGGCCGGCGAACCGATGAGCTGTTCATCCACCAGTTGCTCGATGGTCTTGTCACCCAGGCCGTCGATGTCCATGGCCCGGCGCGAGACGAAATGAATGATCGCCTGCTTGAGCTGCGCACCGCAGGCCAGCCGCCCGACGCAACGGTACACCGCGCCTTCGCTGACGGTTTCCTTGCCTTTGCTGCGCTTGACCAGTTGCGTGCGCTCCACATGGGATCCACACACCGGGCAATTTTGCGGGATCTGCACGGCGCGGGCGTTTTCCGGGCGGCGTTCAGTGACCACCGAGACCACCTGCGGAATCACATCACCGGCGCGGCGGATGATCACGGTGTCGCCGATCATCAGCCCCAGGCGTGCCACTTCGTCCATGTTGTGCAGGGTGGCATTGGACACGGTCACGCCGGCCACCTTGACCGGTTTGAGGCGCGCCACCGGCGTCACCGCACCGGTACGGCCGACCTGGAATTCCACGTCGAGCAGTTCGGTGAGTTCTTCCATGGCCGGGAATTTGTGCGCGATCGCCCAGCGCGGCTCGCGGGCGCGGAAGCCCAGTTCACGCTGGTAGGCAATGCTGTTGACCTTGAACACCACGCCGTCGATTTCGTAGCCCAGCGCATTGCGGCGCTCGCCGATGTCGCGGTAGTAGTCCAGGCATTCCTGGATACCCTTGGCCAGCTTCAATTCGTGGCTGATCGGCATGCCCCACTTCTGCAACTGCTTGAGGTTGCCGATATGGGTGTCGCTGATATCCGCGGTCACTTGGCCGATGCCATAGCAGCAGAACTCCAGCGGGCGACTGGCGGTAATCTTCGAGTCCAGTTGGCGCAGGCTGCCTGCTGCGGCGTTGCGCGGGTTGGCGAAGGTCTTGCCGCCCACTTCCAGTTGCGAGGCGTTCAATCGCTCGAAACCGGCCTTGGACATGAACACTTCACCGCGCACTTCCAGGGTGGCCGGCCAGCCCGTGCCGTGCAGTTTCAGAGGGATATTGCGCACGGTGCGCACATTGACGCTGATGTCCTCGCCGGTGGTGCCATCACCCCGGGTAGCACCGCGCACCAACTCGCCATCCTGGTACAGCAGGCTGACCGCCAGGCCGTCCAGCTTCGGCTCGCAGCTGTATTCCACCGCCGCGCCAGCGCCAAACAGATCGCCCACCGGCAGATCAAGGCCCTCGGTGACCCGGCGATCAAACTCCAGCATGGTGGTTTCATCAAAGGCGTTGCCCAGGCTGAGCATCGGGATCTCGTGCTTGACCTGGGTGAACGCCGACAACGCCGCACTGCCAACCCGCTGCGTCGGCGAATCACGCGTCACCAGTTCCGGGTGCTCGGCCTCCAGGGCCTTGAGCTCGTGGAACAGGCGGTCGTACTCGGCGTCCGGAATGCTCGGCTCGTCGAGGACGTGGTAACGGTAGTTGTGCTGATCCAGTTCAGCGCGCAGTTCGAGAATGCGGGTATGGGCGGCGGTCATGGGTGTTCTCTCATAAAGCAAAAGAGCAGCCGAAGCTGCTCAATATGTTAGTGCACGGATTCTACAGACAACGCTTAAGATCGATCCTCAGCGTTTCTGTGTCAGGGCGCGACGCTCGAACTCGACGATGCGCTGACGGTAGTGTTCGATGGTCTGGGCGGTAAGCACGCTGCGTTGGTCGTCCTTGAGCTCGCCGTTGAGTTCCTGGGACAGCTTGCGGGCGGCGGCCACCATCACGTCGAACGCTTGTTTGGGGTGACGCGGGCCTGGCAGGCCAAGGAAGAAGCTCACCGCCGGGGTGCTGAACAGGTCGATATCGTCCAGATCGAAGGTGCCCGGCTTGACCGCGTTGGCCATGGAGAACAGCACTTCGCCGTTACCGGCCATGCTTTCGTGACGATGGAAGATATCCATCTCGCCGAAACGCAGGCCGCTTTCGAGGATGTTCTGCAAGAGTGCCGGGCCTTTGAAACCGCCGGCGTCGCGGCAGATCACGCTGATGACCAGGACTTCTTCGGCCGCCGGCTGATCGTTCACCGATTGGCGTGCCGCGCTCTTGCTGGACGTCTCGTCCGGGAAATCGTCATCGCGGCTGCTGAAGCTCGGGCCATCATCGACGTCGAGGTTCAGGTCGCCCTGATGCGGCTCGGCAACCGCCGCGCTCCCGCGCTTGCCACGCTTGGACGATGGTTCGCGGGCTTCACGCAGCGGCGCGCTCATCGACGGCAAATCATGCTCGTCCAGTTGCGGCTCTTTGTGGGTATCCAGCACACGGGGCGGCCCCAGCAGCTCGGCGGCGCCGTCGTCGTCAGGCAAGTTGGACAGGTTTCGGTCCAGACGGAACTTGAGCTTGCCCTTGCCACCGCGCATGCGGCGCCAGCCATCAAAAAGAATACCGGCAATGACAATAATGCCGATGACGATCAGCCACTCGCGCAGACCGATTTCCATGTAATCCCGTGCCTCTAATAAAAAATGCTGAAAAATAAGGGGTTTAGCACCGTGCAAACCGCTTTAAAACGTGGCGCCAACTCTATGTTCTGACTGACGTTTTGCCCACGCACACGAAAAATTGACATTAAACTAGCACGACCAAAGATAACTTTACACCGTCTGTCAAAATGCCTTGAACAAATATGTCCATTTGCCACTTTCCCCAGACCGGTAAATCGCCCTACGCCGCGCTGTAAATTCTCTCTCGGGCATGGCTCAGGATTCCACCATCGCCATCGCCTCTTCCACATCCACTGCTACCAATCGCGAACAGCCCGGCTCATGCATCGTCACGCCCATCAACTGGTCGGCCATTTCCATGGCGATCTTGTTGTGGGTGATATAGATGAACTGCACGGTCTGGGACATCTCTTTAACCAACCGAGCGTAGCGTCCAACGTTAGCGTCATCCAGCGGTGCGTCAACTTCGTCGAGCATGCAGAACGGCGCCGGGTTCAACTTGAAGATGGCAAATACCAGGGCCAATGCGGTCAGGGCTTTTTCGCCGCCGGACAACAAATGGATGGTGCTGTTCTTCTTGCCCGGAGGCCGCGCCATGATCGTTACCCCTGTATCGAGTAGATCTTCGCCCGTCAGTTCCAAGTAGGCACTGCCACCACCGAAAACTTTTGGGAATAACGCCTGTAAACCGCCATTAATCTGATCAAAGGTATCTTTGAAGCGGTTGCGGGTTTCCTTGTCGATTTTGCGGATCACGTTTTCCAGGGTGTCCAGGGCTTCGACCAGATCGGCATCCTGAGCATCCAGATAACGTTTGCGCTCGGACTGCTGCTGGTACTCATCGATGGCGGCGAGGTTGATCGCGCCCAGGCGTTGAATACGTGCGGCAATCCGTTCAAGTTCTTCTTCGGCGTCTTTCTCGTTGGCCTGGGCGGTCAGGGTGTTGAGTACGCCGTGCAGGTCATAGCCGTCTTCCAGCAATTGGTCTTGCAAGGTCTTGCGGCGCACGGTGAGGGCTTGCCATTCCATGCGTTGTTGTTCGAGCTGGCCGCGGATCAACTGGGACTGCTGCTCGGCCATAGTGCGGCGCTTTTCGGCGTCGCGTAGTTCGCGGTCGGCGTCTTCCAGGGCGATCTGTGCGGTCTTGAGTTCGACGTCGACGGTCATGCGCTTGTCGAGCAATTCCTCAAGCTTGAGGCGCAGCTCTTCCAGCGGCGCCTCGCCCTCCTCCAGGTTGAGGCTCAGTTGCTCGCGCTTTTCGGTCAGGCGTTCGGACTGCATCTCCAGGCGCTCAAGGGCCTGGCGCGTGGAATCGTGCTGGGCGCGCAACGAGCCCAGGCGTACGGCCAACTGATGGGCGTGATCCTTGTGCTGCCGGGCTTCCTGGCGCACGCGGTCAAGGCGCTCACGCAGGCTGTCGCGCTGGGCCAACAGCAATTCGCGCTGTTCGGTATCCAGGGCCATGCTGTCGAGGGCTTCCTGCAAGTGCAGGCGCGCTTCACCGATCTGTTCGTGTTCCAGGGCGCGCTGTTCGCCCATCTCGGCTACTTCTTCGTCAAGACGGGTGCGGCGCAGGGTCAATTGTTCGACCTTGGCCCTGCTCGCCGACAGTTGGGCTTTCAACTCGCCTTGCTGGCGCGCTTCGTCCTGCAACAGACGACGCAGGTGTTCGCGGCCGGTTTCCTGCTGACGCTGGGTGGCGCGCAGGGTTTGCAATTCAGTTTCCAGGCTTTCCAGGGTGGCTTCGCGTTCTTCACGCTCGGCGCTCAGGTTGACGATTTCCTGGCCACGGGCTAACACGCCACTTTCCGCTTCACTGGCGCGGCGCACCCGCAGGAAGTGGCGGCCGACCCAATAGCCATCGCGGCTGATCAGGCTTTCACCAGCCGCCAATTGCCCGCGTTGGGCCAGGGCTTGCTCAAGGGACTCCACCGGCCTGACCTGGCCCAGCCAGGGCGACAGATCTATCGCCGCCTCGACCTTGTCCAGCAAACTGCCCGGCACCCGCGTGCCGTCGGCCGCCGGGCTGAGCAGGCGCAAATCGCCCTGGGCAAACCCGGCCAGGTCGAAGCCGCCGAAATCATCCACCAGCACCGCTTGCAGATCGGCACCCAGCACGGTTTCCACCGCCAGTTCCCAGCCGGCTTCGACTTTCAAGCCTTCGGCCAGGCGCGGACGCTCGGCCAAATGCTGGTCGCGCAGCCATTCAGCGGTGCCGGTGCCGGGGTCGAGCGCGGCTTGCTGCAAGGCTTCCAGCGAAGCCAACCGACCATTGAGCCGCTGCAAATCGCCTTGGGCCTGCTGCTGCGCCTGGGTCGCGGTGTGCAATTGCTGACGCAGTTGCTCCAGGCGCTCCACTTGCTGTTCTTCGCTGGCCTCCAGCTCTTCCAGAGTCATTTCGCTTTCGGCCAGTTGCTCGCTCAACTGCATGATTGCCGCGTCTTCCGGGTCGGCGGCGAGCAGTACGCGCTCTTCCTGCAGCCGGCGCTGGCGCTCGGCCAGGCGTTCCATGCTGGTTTCCAACTGCTGGATGCGCGACTGCTGCACCTCGGCCTGGCGGCGTGGCTCGGCGGAACGCAGGTTGAAAGCGTCCCACTGTTCCTGCCAACCGTGCATGGTAGTTTCGGATTCTTCCAGGGCCGCGGCGGCTTCTTCGGCGGCGGCGCTGGTGATTTCCTGCTCGGGGGTGAGCATCTCCAGCTCTTCGCCCAGGGTCAGCAGCAAGGTGCGGTCATGGCCCAGGTGCGATTCGGTTTCCAGGCGTGCGCGTTCGGCTTCCTTCAAGTCGTCCTGCAACTGGCGCAAACGCTGCTGGCCGTGCTGGATACTCTGCTCGACCCGAGCAATGTCACCGCCCACCGAATAGAAGCGGCCCTGCACCAGATTGAAGCGTTCGGACAACTCATGGTGGCCGTCACGCAGGCGTTCAATGCTGGCGTCGGCGTTACGCTGCTCGGCCACCAGTGCTTCAAAGCTGACTTCCTGGGTGCCAATAATCGCTTCGCGCTGGCCCACCTGATCATTCAATGCCTGCCAGCGCAGGGCCGACAGTTGCGCCTTGAGCTGGCGCTCCTCGCCCTTGTATTCCTGATACTTCTCGGCGGCCTGGGCCTGGCGGTGCAGGCGTTCGAGCTGGCGCTCCAGCTCTTCGCGCAGGTCGGTCAGGCGGGCGAGGTTTTCATGGGTACGGCGAATACGGTTTTCGGTCTCGCGGCGGCGCTCCTTGTATTTGGAGATGCCGGCCGCTTCTTCGATAAAGTTACGCAGGTCTTCGGGCTTGGCTTCGATCAGCTTGGAGATCATGCCCTGCTCGATGATCGAGTAGCTGCGCGGGCCCAGGCCGGTGCCGAGGAAAATATCGGTGATATCGCGACGGCGACACTTGGTGCCGTTGAGGAAGTAACTGTTCTGGCTGTCGCGGGTGACTTTACGACGGATGGAGATTTCCGCGTAGGCCGCGTATTCGCCGATCAGGGTGCCGTCGGAATTATCGAATACCAGCTCGATACTGGCCTGGCTCACCGGCTTGCGGCTGGTGGAGCCGTTGAAGATGACGTCGGTCATCGACTCGCCGCGCAGGTTTTTCGCTGAGCTCTCGCCCATCACCCAACGCACGGCGTCGATGATGTTCGACTTGCCGCAGCCATTGGGCCCCACCACCGCCGCCATGTTGCTGGGGAAGTTCACGGTGGTGGGGTCGACGAAGGATTTGAACCCCGCCAACTTGATGCACTTGAGCCGCACGCTTAGGCGTCCGCCAAGGCTGCGATGACCAGCGAACTGCTGCGCTGGCAATAGGCTGTGAGCACCAGGCGAATCTGCACCAGGTCACGGGCAAGCACCGCAGCGAGCAATTGCGCGAACAGCGCCTGGAACTCGCTCATGGACGCCTTGCGCTGATCCAGGGCCAGGTAATAAGCACGGTTCATCGCCGGCTGCAGGTTTTCAACGGTTTCCTGCAAATACGGGTTGTTGGCGAAGGGGTACGCAGCGCGCATCACGTTGAAGCTTTCTTCGACGAAGGCGCGGATGTCCTCGCGCTCCAGGCTCAGTTGCAGGCGTTGTTGGATCTGCAGGAACGGCGCCATGTCGGCCTGGGTCTGCCAGCCTTCGGCAACCGCATTGCCGAGCAGGATGTACATCTCGCCCATCAACGTACACAGGCTCTGCACCTTGTGCGCGGTGAGTTCGGTGACGTGGGCGCCACGGCGCGGCAGGATCGCAATCAGATGGCGGCGCTCAAGGATCAGCAAGGCTTCGCGCACGGAACCACGGCTGACGTTGAGCGCCAGCGTGACCTTCTGTTCCTGGATCCGCTCCCCAGGCTTGAGATCGCCGCGAATGATACGTTCGGCGAGGTGGTGAGCAATTTGCTCGGCGAGACTGTCCGGCGCCTTGAACGTCATGTTTTCCCTTCAAAATCTGCTATCGGTACAAGCGCCGCAGTGTAGCGCATTGGCCCGCTGATGGCGCTACGCCCACCGTGGCGAATTTGGCATGAAATAAGCAACGTTGAAAGCCTGTAAGCCGCCAAAAACGCCGGTTCCAGAAGACTGGACCATAATTGAACGTGTTGCGACCGCATTTTCTTGACCCTTAGGTCAGAAAACCATTGACCGAAAAGTCAGACATGACTAGATTCGGCGCAAAGCGGTTAACAACAATAATGAGTCTGCGAGGCCTTCCGTGATCCAGTTTTTACTTAACCAGGAACTCCGTAGCGAGCACGCCCTGGACCCCAACCTGACCGTGCTCAACTATCTGCGCGAGCATGTGGGCAAACCCGGTACCAAGGAAGGCTGCGCCAGTGGCGACTGTGGCGCGTGCACCGTGGTGGTCGGCGAGCTGCACACCGACGAGCACGGCGCCGAGCAGATTCGTTATCGCAGCCTCAATTCCTGCCTGACGTTCGTGTCGTCACTGCACGGCAAACAACTGATCAGCGTCGAAGACCTCAAGCACCAGGGCCAACTGCACAGCGTGCAACAGGCCATGGTCGAGTGCCACGGTTCGCAGTGCGGCTTTTGCACCCCAGGTTTTGTGATGTCGCTGTTTGCCCTGCAAAAAAACAGCGACGCCCCCGACAGCCAGAAAGCCCATGAAGCCCTGGCCGGCAACCTGTGTCGCTGCACCGGTTATCGCCCGATCCTCGCCGCTGCCGAACAGGCCTGCTGCAACAAACCCCAGGATCAATTCGACAGCCGCCAGGCTGAAACCATCGCACGCCTTAAAGCCATCGCGCCGACCCAGACCGGTGAACTCAACAGCGGTGACAAGCGCTGCCTGGTGCCGTTGACCGTCGCCGACCTGGCCGACCTCTATGACGCCTACCCGCAGGCCCGCCTGCTGGCCGGTGGCACTGACCTGGCGCTGGAAGTCACCCAGTTCCACCGCACCCTGCCGGTGATGATCTACGTGGGCAACATTGAAGCCATGAAACGCATCGAGCAGTTCGACGACCGCCTGGAAATCGGCGCAGCCACCGCCCTCTCCGACTGCTACGCCGCGCTGCACCACGAATACCCGGACTTCGGCGAACTGCTGCACCGCTTCGCCTCCCTGCAAATTCGCAACCAGGGCACCCTGGGCGGCAATATCGGCAACGCTTCGCCCATTGGTGATTCGCCGCCGCTGCTGATTGCCCTGGGCGCACAGATCGTACTGTGCAAGGGCAACACCCGCCGTACCCTGGCGCTGGAAGACTACTTCATCGACTACCGCGTCACCGCCCGCCAGGACAGTGAGTTCATCGAGACCATCATCGTGCCCAAGGGCCACACGCTGTTTCGGGCCTACAAGGTGTCCAAGCGTCTGGACGACGATATTTCCGCCGTGTGCGCAGCGTTCAACCTGAAGATCGACAACGGTGTGATCAGCGAGGCTCGCGTTGCCTTCGGAGGCATGGCCGCCACACCAAAACGCGCAAAAAATTGCGAGGCCGCGTTGTTGGGCGCCATCTGGAACTTGGCCACGGTCGAGAAAGCCTGCGCCGCCCTGGCACAGGACTTCACCCCACTGTCGGACTTTCGCGCCAGCAAGGAATACCGCCTGCTCAGCGCGCAAAACCTGCTGCGCAAATACTTCATCGAACTGCAAACGCCGCACATCGAGACTCGGGTGACCGCTTATGTCTAACCATCACGCCGTGGTAAAAACCCAGGCCGAACTTGCCGCACTGTTTGCCCAGGACCTCACCACCGGGGTCGGTCGCAGCGTCAAGCATGACAGCGCCGCCAAGCACGTCAGCGGTGAAGCGCAGTACATCGACGACCGCTTGGAATTCCCCAACCAGTTGCACCTGTATGCGCGCATGTCCGACCGTGCCCACGCCCGCATCATCAGCATCGACACCGCGCCCTGCTATGCCTTCGACGGCGTACGCATAGTCATCACCCACGAAGACGTGCCAGGCCTGAAAGACATCGGCCCGCTGATGCCCGGCGACCCGCTGCTGGCCATCGACACCGTGCAGTTCGTCGGCCAGGTGGTGCTGGCCGTGGCCGCCCGCGACCTGGAAACCGCACGCAAGGCGGCGATGGCGGCGGTGATCGAATATGAAGACCTGGAGCCAGTGCTGGATGTGGTCGAGGCGTTTCGCAACAAGCACTTCGTGCTCGACAGCCACACTCACCAGCGCGGCGATTCGGCCGCTGCGCTGGCAAGTGCCAAGCACCGTATTCAGGGCACCTTGCATATCGGTGGCCAGGAACACTTCTATCTGGAAACCCAGATTTCTTCGGTGATGCCCACCGAAGATGGCGGCATGATCGTCTATTGCTCCACGCAAAACCCCACCGAAGTGCAGAAGCTGGTGGCGGAGGTGCTGGATGTGTCGATGAACAAGATTGTGGTGGACATGCGCCGCATGGGCGGTGGCTTTGGCGGCAAGGAAACCCAGGCCGCCAGCCCGGCGTGCCTGTGCGCCGTGGTGGCGCGCCTCACTGGCCAGCCGACCAAGATGCGCCTGCCACGGGTCGAAGACATGCTGATGACCGGCAAGCGCCACCCCTTCTATATCGAATACGACGTGGGCTTTGACGACAACGGCCGCCTGCACGGCATCAACCTGGAGCTGGCGGGTAACTGCGGCTGTTCGCCGGACCTGTCCAACTCGATTGTCGACCGCGCCATGTTCCACGCCGACAACTCGTATTACCTCGGCGACGCCACGGTCAACGGCCATCGCTGCAAGACCAACACCGCCTCCAACACCGCCTATCGCGGCTTTGGCGGCCCCCAGGGCATGGTTGCCATCGAAGAGGTGATGGACGCCATCGCACGCCATCTGGGCCAAGACCCGCTGGCGGTGCGCAAGGCCAACTACTACGGCAAGACCGAGCGCAACGTTACCCACTACTACCAGACCGTCGAGCACAACATGCTCGAAGAAATGACCGCCGAGTTGGAAGCCAGCAGCCAATATGCCGAGCGCCGCGAAGCGATCCGCCTGTACAACGCCCACAGCCCGATTCTGAAAAAGGGCTTGGCGCTGACCCCGGTGAAATTCGGTATTTCCTTCACTGCCAGCTTCCTCAACCAGGCTGGCGCACTGATCCATATCTACACCGACGGCAGCATCCACCTGAACCACGGCGGCACCGAGATGGGCCAGGGCTTGAATACCAAGGTTGCGCAAGTCGTGGCCGAGGTATTCCAGGTCGACATCGACCGCGTCCAGATCACCGCCACCAACACCGACAAGGTGCCTAACACCTCGCCCACCGCGGCCTCCAGCGGCGCCGACCTGAACGGCAAGGCCGCGCAGAATGCGGCCGAAACCATCAAGCAGCGGCTGGTGGAATTTGCGGCGCGCAAGTACGACGTGAGCGAGGCGGACGTGGAGTTTCGCAACGGCCATGTGCGCGTGCGCGAGCAGATCCTCAGCTTCGAAGCGTTGATCCAGCAGGCGTATTTCGCCCAGGTGTCGCTCTCCAGCACAGGTTTCTACAAGACCCCGAAAATCTTCTACGACCGCAGCCAGTCACGCGGGCGGCCGTTCTACTACTACGCGTTCGGCGCGGCCTGCTGCGAAGTGATCGTCGACACCCTGACCGGCGAATACAAAATGCTGCGCACCGACATCCTGCACGATGTGGGCGCCTCGCTGAACCCGGCCATCGACATCGGCCAGGTCGAAGGCGGCTTCATTCAGGGCATGGGCTGGCTGACCATGGAAGAGCTGGTGTGGAACAACAAGGGCAAGCTGATGACCAACGGCCCGGCCAGCTACAAGATCCCGGCGGTGGCCGACATGCCGCTGGACCTGCGGGTGAAGCTGGTAGAGAACCGCAAGAACCCGGAAGACACAGTGTTCCATTCCAAGGCCGTGGGTGAGCCGCCGTTCATGCTCGGCATTGCGTCGTGGTGTGCGATCAAGGATGCGGTGGCGAGCCTCGGTGATTATCGCCATCAGCCCCACATTGATGCGCCAGCGACGCCCGAGCGGGTGTTGTGGGGATGTGAGCAGATGCGGCAGTTGCAGGTGGCGAAAGCTGTCGAGGCTGACACCGAGATGGCTTCGCTCTAGACCCAGGCGCCGCCTTCGCGAGCAAGCCCGCTCCCACATTTGAAATGCATTCCCATGTGGGAGCGGGCTTGCTCGCGAAGGCGGCCGAACTAACAGCAGAAATGTTGAGGTAGACATGGACAACTGGATCAGCGCCCTCGCCACCCTGCAAAACCAGGGCGAACCCTGCGTACTGGTGACCATCATCGAAGAACTCGGCTCCACCCCGCGCAACGCCGGTTCCAAAATGGTCATCAGCGCCGCGCAGGCCTTCGACACCATCGGCGGCGGGCACTTGGAATACAAGGCGATGCAGATCGCCCGGGACATGTTGGTGCGCGGCCAGCAGAACACTCACCTGGAGCGCTTCAGCCTCGGCGCCAGCCTGGGCCAATGTTGCGGCGGCGTGACCGTGCTGCTGTTCGAGCCCATGGGCCAGGCGCAGGCGCACATCGCTGTATTTGGCGCCGGCCATGTCGGCCGTGCGTTGGTGCCATTGCTGGCAAGCCTGCCCTGCCGGGTGCACTGGATCGATTCCCGCGAGCAGGAATTCCCGCAGCACATCCCCCAAGGCGTGCGTAAAATCGTCAGCGAAGAGCCGGTCGACGAAATTGCCGACTTGCCAGCAGGCAGTTACTGCATCGTCATGACCCACAACCACGCGCTGGACCTGGAACTGACCGCCGCCCTGCTCAAGCGCAACGACTTCGCCTACTTCGGCCTGATCGGCTCGAAAACCAAGCGGGTCAAATTCGAACACCGCCTGCGTGACCGTGGCTTTGATGCCACGCAGTTACAGCGCATGCGTTGCCCCATGGGCCTCCCCGAGGTCAAGGGCAAGCTACCGGTGGAGATCGCCATCTCCATCGCCGGCGAAATCATCGCCACCTATAACGCCAATTTCGGCCAGCACCTTGCCGGCGCCGAACCTATTGCCAAACTGCTGCCGGCTTCGCGCCGCAGCCACGCTATCTAAGTTGAGACGATCATGCCTTTGACTCGCAAAGCCTACCGTGCCGCCATCCTGCACAGCATCGCCGACCCTGCCGTTGTTGGGATCGAAGCCTCCTACGAATATTTCGAGGACGGCCTGCTGGTGATCGACAACGGCCAGATCAGCGCCCTTGGTCACGCCAGCGACCTGCTGCCGAGCCTGCCCGCCGATATCGACATCACCCATTACCAGGACGCGCTGATCACCCCCGGCTTGATCGACACCCATATCCACCTGCCGCAAACCGGGATGGTCGGCGCCTATGGCGAGCAACTGCTGGACTGGCTCAACACCTACACCTTCCCCTGTGAAAGCCAGTTTGCCGACAAGGCTCACGCTGAAGAAGTCGCCAACATCTTCATCAAGGAACTGCTGCGCAACGGCACCACCACGGCGCTGGTGTTCGGCAGCGTGCACCCGCAATCGGTGAATGCATTCTTTGAAGCGGCCGAGAAACTCGACCTGCGCATGATTGCCGGCAAGGTGATGATGGACCGCAACGCACCGGACTACCTGACCGACACCGCCGAATCCGGCTACCAGGAAAGCAAGGCGCTGATCGAACGCTGGCACGGTAAGGGCCGCCTGCATTACGCGGTGACGCCACGCTTCGCGCCTACGAGCACGCCGGAGCAACTGACGCTGGCCGGGCAGCTGCTGGGCGAGTACCCGGATTTGTACATGCAGACCCACATCAGCGAAAACAAGCAGGAAATCGAGTGGGTAAACGAGCTGTTCCCGGAGCGCAACGGCTACCTGGATGTCTACGACCATTACAAGCTGCTCGGCGAGCGCTCGGTGTTTGCCCACGGCGTACACCTGTGTGATGACGAATGCGCACGGCTGGCAGAGACTGGCTCGGCGGTGGCGTTCTGCCCGACTTCGAACTTCTTCCTCGGTAGTGGGTTGTTCAACCTGCCGATGGCCGAGAAACACAACTTGAACGTGGGCCTGGGCACCGACGTGGGTGGCGGCACCAGCTTCTCGCTGCTGCAAACCCTGAACGAAGCGTACAAGGTCATGCAGTTGCAAGGTGCGCGCTTGAGCCCGTTCAAGTCGCTGTACCTGGCAACCCTGGGCGGCGCACGGGCGCTGCGCCTGGAAGACAGGATCGGCACCTTGCAGCCGGGCACCGATGCGGACTTCCTAGTGTTGGATTACAACGCCACGCCACTGCTGAGCTATCGCCTGAAACAGGCCAATAACATTGCCGAGACGTTGTTTGTGCTGATGACGTTGGGGGATGACCGGACGGTGCTGCAAACCTATGCAGCCGGGCAGCTCGTGCACCAGCGCTGATTTCGGATACACCATCGAAACAAATGTGGGAGCGGGCTTGCTCGCGAATGCGCAGTGTCAGTCTCTAGGTATATTGACTGATCCACCGCATTCGCGAGCAAGCCCGCTCCCACAATTTTGTTCTCAGTGAGCCAGGGAAACTAGAGTTTTACTGAAGAACGCCCTGGCTTCTTGGTCTGCAACAAATGCGAAAACACCGCATGCAAATCATCCGACGCACTCTCTTCATCGAGGTTGAGCTTGCTGTCGATGTGATCCATGTGATGCATCATCAAGTTCACCGCCAACGTCGCATCACGGGCTTCGATCGCGTCGATCAACTGGGTGTGTTCATCGTAGGAACAGTGCGAGCGGTTGCCGCTTTCGTACTGGGCGATGATCAATGACGTCTGCGACACCAGGCTGCGCTGGAAGCTGATCAGCGGCGCGTTCTTCGCGGCTTCGGCCAGCTTCAAGTGGAATTCGCCGGAGAGACGGATACCGGCGCCACGGTCCCCACGGGAGAAGCTGTCGCGCTCGTCGTTGACCATCTGGCGCAACTCGGCCAACTGCTCGGCCGTGGCGTGCTGCACCGCCAACTCCGTGATCGCCCGCTCCACCAGGCGCCGGGCCATGAACACCTGGCGCGCTTCTTCGACGCTTGGGCTGGCAACCACCGCACCGCGATTGGGCCGCAGCAGTACCACGCTTTCATGGGCCAGGCGCGACAGCGCGCGGCGAATGATGGTGCGGCTCACGCCGAAGATCTCGCCCAGTGCCTCTTCACTCAATTTGGTTCCGGGCGCCAGGCGTTGTTCAAGGATCGCCTCGAAGATATGCGCATAGACGATATCGTCCTGGGTTCCGCTGCGACCGGCCTTGCCGGCTCGCGGTTGTTTCTTGAGAGGTTGCAACTGTTCGTTCATGGGCACTCGGGTTTGAGAACGGCGAATTAACGGTAATACGGCAACAGCGTGTCGCTGGCAAGTATCACCTAAAAACAGCGCACATTGTACACAACCCATTGCGCCAACACACTGTACGGCTGTTTGCGGCCACGGCTGTATTGCAATGACTCGTTACGTTTGAGTTTAGGCTTGATTCCACGATTTCCCATGAACGACATCCCACTGTAGGAGCGAGCTTGCTCGCGAAGAACCCAAGGGCGCCGCGTTTAATCTGATTGCCCGCGTTATCGTCGGCGATTTTCGCGAGCAAGCTCGCTCCTACAGCGTGCGGAGTCAGGTAAAAAGGAACACCTCTCCATGACCGACGCCACCCAAGCGCCCTTGCGCCCACTGGCCGACACTTCTGCGTCGGCCGTCGTCGCCGGCTTTATCGCCATGATGACCGGCTACACCAGCTCCCTGGTGCTGATGTTCCAGGCCGGCCAGGCGGCCGGTTTGACCACGGCGCAGATTTCTTCGTGGATCTGGGCGATTTCCATCGGCATGGCGGTGTGCAGCATCGGCCTGTCCCTGCGCTATCGCACACCGATCACCATCGCTTGGTCTACCCCTGGCGCGGCGCTGCTGATCACCAGCCTGGGCGGCGTAAGCTATGGCGAGGCCATCGGTGCCTACATCACCTGCGCGGTACTGGTGACGCTCTGCGGGTTGACCGGCAGCTTTGAGAAACTGGTCAAGCGGATTCCAGCATCACTGGCGGCGGCGCTGCTGGCGGGGATTCTGTTCAAGATCGGCAGCGAAATTTTCGTCGCCGCCCAGCACCGTACCGGGCTGGTGCTGGGGATGTTTTTCACCTACCTGATCATCAAGCGCCTGTCGCCGCGTTATGCCGTGCTGGCCGCCTTGCTCATCGGCACCGCTTTGTCAGGGCTGATGGGGCTGCTGGACTTCAGCGGCTTTCATCTGGAAGTGGCGACGCCCGTGTGGACCACGCCACACTTCTCGCTGGCGGCGACCATCAGCATCGGCATCCCGCTGTTCGTGGTGGCCATGACCTCGCAGAACATGCCCGGTGTAGCCGTGCTGCGGGCCGACGGTTACACCGTGCCAGCTTCGCCGTTGATCACCACCACCGGCCTGGCCTCGTTGGTGCTGGCACCGTTCGGCTCCCACGGCATCAACCTGGCGGCGATCAGCGCGGCGATCTGCACCGGGCCCCATGCCCATGAAGACCGCAACAAACGCTACACCGCGGCGGTGTGGTGCGGGGTGTTCTACGGCATTGCCGGGGTGTTCGGCGCCACGCTGGCGGCACTATTCGCGGCGCTGCCCAAGGAGTTGGTGCTGTCGATTGCGGCGTTGGCGTTGTTTGGCTCGATCATCAATGGCTTGAGCATCGCCATGAATGAGCCGAAGGAACGGGAAGCGGCGCTGATCACCTTTATGGTCACCGCGTCAGGCTTGACGTTGTTTTCCATCGGGTCGGCGTTCTGGGGGATTGTGGCGGGGGTGTTGACGCTGCTGATTCTGAATTGGCGCAAGGCATAAAAAAACGGCGACCCTCAGGTCGCCGTTTTTTTCAGTATCACTTAGCCGCGTTGATCGGCTTTTCTGGATACCACACGTCCAGCAACGGGCTGACTTCAGCCTTGGTCAGCTCGGAACGGGTTTTCAGCCAGGCTTCGACCGCAGCACGCTGCTCTTCGGAGACCGAGCCACGCTTCTGCAGGCAAACCAGACCGTAGTCATCGCCGCCCACATAGCCCAGGCCATTGGCTTCCATGGCTTCTTTGATGAATGCTTCGAGGAAAGCGTCGATAGCTTCTTCACTCAGGCCTTCGTTGAAGTCCAGGTTCAGTTCGAAACCCAGCTCTTGAAATTCATCAACGCACAGTTTTTTGCGCAGACGCTGGGAACGGTTAGTCGCCATTGGAACAATCCTCATAAGTATTAACGGGCGGCACTTTAGCAGTTTAAGGCGGCAATTGCCCGACTCTCTGGGACCGACGGGCAAATGCGCGCAAAAAAACCACGATTAGCAGCTATCGTTCAGCTACACGTGGCGCCAGCTTGGGGCATAATGCCGACACTTTCGTGACCACTGAGGGATTTTCTTCCATACCCCTCGCCTTTTTCACCCTCCTCAGCAGTAGGGTTTTATTTCTTATGATCAAATCTTTGCGTTCAGTGTTACTTGCCAGTGTTGTCTTGCCCCTGGCCTTTTCCGTTTGCGCCGCTCCCGTCAATAACACCCTGCCACCCAGCGTTGCCCAGGCCTTGCAGAAGGCCAAGCTGCAAAATACCGCGCTGTCCCTGGTGATGCTGCCCCTGAACGGCCCTGGTACCCCTACGGTTTTCAACGCCGACGTCTCGGTGAACCCGGCCTCCACCATGAAGCTGGTCACCACTTACGCGGCCCTGGAAATGCTCGGCCCCAACCATCAGTGGAAGACCGAGTTCTACACCGATGGCACCCTCAGCGGCGGCGTGTTGCGCGGCAACCTGTACCTCAAGGGCGGCGGCGACCCCAAGCTGAACATGGAAAAACTCTGGCTGCTGATGCGCGACCTGCGCGCCAATGGTGTGCAGCAAGTCACCGGCGACCTGGTGCTGGACCGCAACTTCTTCAACCAGCCGCAATTGCCCGAGTTCAACGACGACGGCAACGATGAGAACAAGCCATTCCTGGTCAAGCCCGACGCCTTGCTGGTCAACCTCAAGGCCCTACGCTTTGTAACCCGCAATGATTCAGGGCGGGTGATCGTGTCGGTCGAACCGCCGATTGCCAGCATCCGCATCGACAATCAGGTGAAAGTCACCAACGCCAAACAGTGCACCGGTGACGTGCGCTACAGCCCGGTGACCGCCGCCGACGGCAGCGTGACCGTGACCGTCAGCGGCCAACTGGGTGATGGCTGCAGCTCGCAGACCTACCTGTCGCTGCTCGACCACGCCACCTACACCGCAGGCGCCGTGCGGGCGATCTGGAAGGAGTTGGGCGGCACCATCCAGGGCCGTGATATCCAGGCACCGGTGCCCAAGGATGCAAAAGTCCTGGCTCGCGCCTTCTCACCGGACCTGGCGGAGATCATCCGTGACATCAACAAATACAGTAACAACACCATGGCCCAGCAGTTGTTCCTGAGCCTGGGTGCACAGTTTCGCAACGATGCCGATGGCGACGATGCCAAGGCCGCGCAACGTGTCGTGCGCCAGTGGCTGGCCAAAAAAGGCATCACCGCGCCGCACCTGGTGATGGAAAACGGCTCCGGCCTGTCCCGCGCCGAACGGGTCAGCGCCCGCGAGATGGCGGCCATGCTGCAAGCCGCGTGGAAAAGCCCTTATGCGGCGGAGTACATCAGCTCGATGCCGATCGCCGGCACCGACGGCACCATGCGTAAACGCCTGAAAACCACCGCCCTGCGCGGCGAAGCCCATGTGAAGACCGGCACCTTGAACACCGTACGCGCCATCGCCGGCTACAGCCGCGACAACAATGGCAATACCTGGGCGGTGGTGGCGATTCTCAACGACCCCAAGCCTTGGGGAGCCTCGTCGGTGTTGGATCAGGTGCTGCTGGACCTGTATCGCCAGCCGAAGGCCGTTGCCGCCGCGCCGGTCCTCTAAAGCCTAACATTGCCCTGTAGGAGCGAGCTTGCTCGCGAAAAACGTCAACGATAGCGTGTGCTTACTGAATAAACGCGGCGTCTATGGTTTTTTCGCGAGCAAGCTCGCTCCTACAGGCATAAGGGCTTCCTCGACCCGATCCCTGCCCGCCTGCTTGGCCACGTACACCGCCGAATCCGCGCGCAGCAGCAACCCATCGATACCTTCATCGACTCGCCAACTGGCCACGCCAAAACTGGCGGTAACCACCCCCACCGGTTCCATCGCCGCATCGCGCAGCGACTGCCACAACTGCATCGCCAGGCTGTAGGCCTGGGCGCCATCGGTGTTGGGGCACAGCACCACAAACTCTTCCCCGCCGATCCGGCAAAATACATCGGTGCGGCGCAAGCGTTGGCCGATACGCTTGCACAACTCCTGCAGCACGCCGTCGCCCACGGCATGGCCGTGCTGATCGTTGATGCGCTTGAAGTGGTCGATATCGAGCATGATCAACGACAGCGCGCCAGACATACGGTTGAGCCGGAGCATTTCGCCCTTGAGGCGATCCTGGAAATAGCGGCGGTTATAGATCCCTGTCAGAGAGTCGGTGATGGACAGCGCACGCAGTTCTTCCTCGACCCGTTTGAGATCCGAAATATCCGAGACATAACCGTGCCAAAGCGTACCGCCTCCCGGCAACTCTTCCGGCGTCGCTTCGCCGCGAATCCAGCGCAGGCCTCGTTGGGGTAATTGCACGCGGTACTCTTCACGCCAATGGCTCAGTTGCAACGCAGAAAGGCGTATCGACGCACGCACGCGCTCCAGGTCCAAAGGATGAATGCGCTCCAGGACCGTGCTCCCATCCTGCTGCAGCACGCCCAACTCGATTTCATAGATATCGCGCATGCCTTCGCTGGCATAGATGAAACGCCAGGTGTCCTGGGGTTCCAGGGTGAACTGGAAGATCCCACCCGGCACATGGGCGCTGAGTTTTTTCAGCAGGCGGTCGCGTACGGCAAGGGCCTCATAGGCGCGCTTTTGCTCGGTGACATCCAGGTAAATCGCCAGGTGCCCGACCCACAGGCCATGGTCATCCAAGAGCACGGTCGGCAACATGTTGACCGTCAGTTGGCTGCCGTCCTTGCGCACCAGCGTCCACTCACGTCCTTCATGTTGACTGTCCGGGCTCTCCACCAGCATCGCCTGGCTCGCGGGGATGCGCTTGCCCAGCGCCCTGCTCAACGGCTCAGCGCGGGCGTCGAGTTCCATGGCTACGTGCAGACGGTCCAAGGTCATATGCCCCAGCACCTCCTCGGCCGTAAAGCCCAGCATCTGCTCGGCACCGGCATTGAAGGTGTTGATCACGCCGCGCAGGTCCGTGGCAATGATCGCCACTTGAGTCGCCGCATTCAGCACACTGCGCAGTTGCCCATGGGCGCCACGCAACTCCTGCTCACGGGCACGCAATTGCACGGTGCGTTGCTCCACCAGTTTCAGTGCGCGCTGGCGCTGGCTCACCAGCATGTAAAGCAGCGCACTGAGCAAGGCGCTGAGCAACACGCCCATCGCCAGAATGGCGTGCATCGAGGAATGGTTGGCCCTGTCGAACACTTCGCTGGCGCTCAGGCTCAGGGCGTAGACATGGTCGCCCAGGGTGAGGCGGCGCGCAGCCGTCAAGCCACTGCTGCCCAAGGCGTTGCTGGAGGCATACAACACCCGTTGCTGGGTGTCGGAAGTGTCTACGATCTGCATCACCAGGTTGTCCCGGTTGGGCCTGGGCAACCCCTCGGCTACCAGCTGACGCATGCTGATCACCGCCATCACATAGCCGTAGGGCTCGACACCTGCGAGCTTGCTCACGGGCGCCACCAACAACACGCCTGCCGCATAAGCGGGTTCCACCCCCACCAGTTGCATGGGTTGCGACACCGCCAACTGGCCGCTTTGTTGCGCACGCTCCAGGGCTGAGCGACGCAGGGGTTGGGCCAGCAGATCAAAGCCCAGCGGCGAGCCCAGCAGACTTTGTGTCTGGCTGTACAGCACCGGTACGTATTCATCGCGTTCGGCCGCTGGCGCCAACTCACCTGCAGTATTCAGTTCGCGGATACTGAAAGGAATGCCGCGCTGGCGAGAAATGTCCTGCTCAAACAGGCTGCGCTGCGTGCGAAATATCCGTGGAGCCCAGGCATAAGCACGGGCATGCAACAACAGCGGTTTGGCGAAACCGTCGAACTCGGCGCGAGACACCTCGCCGGAATTGACGAAAAAGCGCTGCAAGCTGCCCAGGCGTTGCTCCTGGTCTTCGAAACGTTCCTGAATGCGGGTGTAGCGCTCGTTGACCAGCAACTGGAACCGCTGGCGCACCTGTTGCTGATATAAGTCGGATGCCGCCCACGCGACAACCACCGTCAGCGCGCTACCGATTAATAACACCACCAATGCCACCAGCCAAGCCGATGCCTGCTCACTGATAAAACCAAGGATTTTCGGGCGAACGACTTGCATCGGCATAGGCAACACTCACAGCGCCAGTGTGCGGGGGTGTCACTTTGGCTAGGGCTTAAGTTATAGCCATCGGTCAGGGGTTTGACCAGTGCAAAACCGTCAACAGGCTTATTGGGGCGAGGGAGCAAGCTCTCTCGCCACAGAGGCTTACCGTAGGAGCGAGCTTGCTCGCGAAAAACTCACAGGCACCGCGTTCATCCAGGATATCCGCGTTACCGTTGACGATCTTCGCGAGCAAGCTCGCTCCTACAGGGGAAAATCAGCGTGCGGTGATTTTCCAGGCGCGGTGGATCTTGGCATTGCGCGCAAAATCCGGGTCGATGGTCTTGTCGCTGATTTCCTCGACCGCATAGCGTTCGCTGAGGTTGTCTTCCAGCTGGAACTTGCGGAAGTTGTTGGAGAAGTACAACACGCCACCCGGCGCCAGGCGCGCCATGGCCAGGTCGAGCAACTGCACATGGTCACGCTGCACGTCGAAGATGCCTTCCATGCGCTTGGAGTTGGAGAAGGTCGGCGGGTCGATGAAGATCATGTCGAATTCATCGCGGCTCGCTTCCAGCCACGCCATCACGTCACCCTGTTCCAGGCGGTTCTTGTCGGAAAAGCCGTTGAGGGAGAAGTTGCGACGCGCCCAGTCCAGGTAGGTCTTGGACAGGTCGACGCTGGTGGTGCTGCGCGCGCCGCCCTTGGCAGCATGCACACTGGCGGTGGCGGTGTAGCAATACAGATTGAGGAAACGCTTGCCCGCCGCTTCCTTCTGAATGCGCATGCGCATCGGGCGATGGTCGAGGAACAGGCCGGTGTCCAGGTAATCGGTGAGGTTGACCAGCAACTTCACACCGCCTTCGCTGACCTCGGTGAATTTACCTTGGGCGCTCTGACGCTCGTATTGCTTGGTGCCGCTCTGACGCTCACGACGCTTGACCACCACACGGCTCTTGTCGACGTTCAATGCCTGGGGAATGGCCGCCAGGGCATCGAACATGCGGGCCGAGGCTTTTTCAGGGTCGATGGATTTAGGCGCGGCGTATTCCTGCACGTGCACCCAATCGTGGTACAGGTCGATGGCCATGGAGTACTCAGGCATGTCGGCGTCATACACACGGTAGCAATCCACGCCTTCGCGCTTGGCCCATTTGCCCAACAGCTTGAGGTTCTTCTGCAGGCGGTTGGCAAACATCTGCCCGCCTTCGCTCAAGCGCGCCTGCTCCACCACGGGGGCCGGGGCGGGTTTGATCGGGTTGCCGTTCTTGTTGTACTGACGCTCTGCCGGCTCGCTCGGGGCCTGGTCGTAAGCCGCTTGCTCACGTTCGGCCTGGCGCTGCTCAGGGGTGCGGCGCTCGCCAGTGACGAACTGATCCGGGTTAACCTTGATCAGCAGCAACTTGCACGGCAATGCGCCGTTCCAGAACGAATACTGTTTGTGGCTACGGATCCCCATGCGCTTGCCCAGGTCTGGCGCGCCGGTAAACACCGCCGCCTCCCAGCCCATGCAGGCCTGGCGCAGACGCTCGCCGAGGTTCTGGTAGAGGTACAACAGGCTGGCTTCATCACCCAGGCGCTCGCCGTAAGGCGGGTTGCAGATGACCAGGCCTTTCTGGTTCTGGTCCGGGCGCGGCTCGAACGTGCCGACTTCGCCCTGGTACACCTTGATCCAATGACTCAGCCCGGCGCGCTCGATGTTATTGCGCGCAGGCTGGATCAGGCGTGGGTCGGCTTCATAGCCACGTACCCACAACGGCGGCTTGTTCATGCCGATGGCGGCACGCTCAGTGGCTTCTGCGTGCAGTTTTTTCCACAGCGCCGGGACGTGGCCCAGCCAGGTAGTGAACCCCCAGAGTTCACGGTTGAGGTTGGGGGCCATGTCGGCGGCAATCATCGCGCCCTCGACCAGAAAGGTACCCACACCGCACATCGGGTCTGTGAGTGCGCCGCCTTCGGCTGCAATACGCGGCCAACCGGCGCGGATCAGGATCGCCGCCGCCAGGTTTTCCTTCAGGGGTGCCGCGCCCTGCTGCAGGCGGTAGCCGCGCTGGTGCAGGCTGTGGCCGGAAAGGTCCAGGGACAGGATGGCTTCGCCACGGTCCAGGCGCAGGTGAATGCGCAGGTCAGGGTTGATCTTGTCGATGGACGGACGTTCGCCGGTCGGGGTGCGCAGTTTGTCGACGATCGCATCCTTGACCTTCAGCGCGCCGAAGTGGGTGTTGTCGATGCCCGAGCCATGGCCGCTGAACTCCACCGCGAGGGTACCGTCGGGGACCATGTGGTCAGCCCATTCGATGTCCAGCACGCCGTGGTAAAGATCCTCGGCGTCCTTCATAGGGAAGCGCTTGAGGACCAGCAACACACGGTTGGCCAGGCGCGACCAGAGGCACAAGCGGTAGGCGGTTTCCATGTCGGCCATGCCGCGCACGGCCGAGGTGTGCTCGCGGGCTTCCTCAAGGCCAAGCCCGACGGCTTCCTCGATCAGCAGGCCTTCGAGGCCCTTGGGGCAGGTGAGGAAGAGTTCAAAACGGTCCGACATGGGGCATTCCAGGCTTTTCAGCAATAAGTGAACAGGCGACGCATCGCCGGTTCGGTTTTCAATCAAGCACTTTTCTCGAAGAGTGCTCGCGTGGCACGAATGTGCCGTTCCACCCCGTCTGGCGGGCTCTTGAGCCTTTATTGGCGAGGCAGAAGAAGAATGTTGCGCAACAAAAAGAAATATTCCGACCCTTCGTCGAATAATAACCGACTGCAACAGGCGGGCATTCTCACTAAGGAATTAAACCTTTCCTCTTTGCAGGGCACATCATAGCTGGCTTTGCCCTATAAAAGGGGCGAATAACCAGCGCAGCTTATGGCTATAGCATCGTTATCGTTACGTGCTTATGACAAAACGATCATTGAATACATGTGACCTATTGGTTAGAACTCAACACAGGTTGGCGCCGTAACGGTGCCAACACATCGGCTCGCCACGCCGGCAGCGAGCCCACCAACGGCAGAAAAACTCTGCCCGGCCTTGGACAAGGCCGAAGGATATCTAGACAGTCAACAAGTGAGGGAAACACCCTATGAGAAGACTTAAGCGTGATCCGTTGGAAAGAGCATTTTTACGCGGATATCAATATGGCGTTCATGGAAAATCCCGTGAGCTTTGCCCATTTACTCTACCGTCGGTACGCCAAGCCTGGATCAACGGCTGGCGAGAAGGACGCGGCGACAACTGGGACGGTATGACTGGCACTGCGGGCATCCACAGACTCAACGAACTTCACGCCGTCGGCTAATCAGGGGATTTAATTGCGACACACACATCTTTGAATCTGTAACGACTTAACCACGCGCGCCCCATCCGGGCGGCGGGCTTCGGCCCAGGGGCTCCTTTACGGAGCCCTTTTTATTGCCTGCTCAGCGCAAGGCAGCGATGGCGTCCACCGACTGGCGAATCAGCGCCGGCCCCTTGTAGATAAAGCCGGAGTACAACTGCACCAGGCTGGCGCCGGCCGCGATCTTCTCAGCCGCGTGTTTGCCTTCGGTGATACCGCCCACCGCGATGATCGGCAAACGCCCGGCCAACTCGGCTGCCAGCACCTTGACGATATGGGTGCTCTTGTCACGCACCGGCGCGCCCGACAGGCCGCCCGCCTCGTCACCATGGGCCAGACCTTCGACGCCCACGCGGCTGAGGGTGGTGTTGGTCGCAATCACCGCATCCATCCCTGAATCCACCAGGGCCTGGGCCACCAGTATGGTTTCTTCATCGCTCATGTCCGGCGCTATCTTGATAGCCAGCGGCACACGCTTGCCATGACGCACGGCCAAGTCTTCCTGGCGCTGGCGCAAGGCTTCGAGCAGTTGCTTGAGGGAATCACCAAATTGCAGGCTGCGCAGGCCCGGGGTGTTGGGCGAGCTGACGTTGACGGTGACATAGCTGGCGTGGGCGTAGACCTTGTCCAGGCAAATCAGGTAGTCATCCACCGCACGCTCCACCGGCGTGTCGAAGTTCTTGCCGATGTTGATACCGAGGATGCCGGTGTACTTCGCCGCCTGAACCCGCGACAGCAGATGGTCGACCCCGAGGTTGTTAAAGCCCATGCGATTGATGATCGCCTCCGCTTCCGGCAGGCGGAAAATGCGCGGCTTGGGGTTGCCCGGTTGCGGCCGCGGCGTCACGGTGCCGATTTCGACAAAGCCGAAACCCAACTGCGCAAACCCGTCGATGGCCGCGCCGTTCTTGTCCAGGCCGGCTGCCAGCCCGACCGGGTTGGGGAAGTTCAGCCCCATCACCGACACCGGCACTTTCGCCGGTGCCTTGCATACCAGGCCATTGAGCCCCAGGCGGCCACCGGCACCGATCAGGTCCAGGGACAGATCGTGGGAGGTTTCCGGGGAGAGTTTGAACAACAGCTGGCGGGCCAGGGTATACATGGGCGGGCTAGACTCGGATGGCGACAAAAGGTGGCGGTGATTATAGCCAGGGTGGCGGCCTGCATGCGAGGCGTGCCACCTGATCTCATTGACGTTGCGCCGTCAACGCCTCATAACGCACCCAGATCCTTTCGGCGTAGCGCAGACGCAATGCCTCACGCTGTGGCCCGGGCCCCGGCCCCACGTTGTAAGCTCCCACCGCCGTCCAGTTGTAGCCAAACCGCTGGATGAATTCGGCAAGAATCGAGGCGCCTACTTCCACCGACAGGCAAGGCTCGCTCAACAGCCGTTCTTCGGTAATGCCCTGCTTGAGCAAGCGCGGCAAGTGGATGCTGTTGATTTGCATCAAGCCGATATCCCGCGTGCCATTGCGGTTGGTGTAGTTCATCGCTTGGGCCCGGTAACCCGATTCGACCGAGGCGATAGCTTGCAGCAACTCCGGCTCAAGGTCGTAGCGGCTGGCCGCCTCTTCCCAGCAAAAGGCCCAGGCCTGGCTGCTGCCCATCAATACCCCGAGCATCAGGCCTTTGCCCCATGCCTTAACCCTGGACATTGCTGGCCTGACCACAGACGGCGCACACGTGTGCCACTGCCCTGGGTTGATCACCTGTGCGCACCGGGCAGGTAAAGCGATAGCCCTTGCCATAAATCGTCTTGATAAAGCCTTTGTCGGCCCTCAAGTGCTTGCGCAGGGAATAGATACACCGCGTGAGTGACTCTTCGGCCACTTCACCCCGAGGCCAGGCCAGCTCCAGCAAACGGTCCTTGGTCATCAGCGCGCCACCGGAGGCCAGCAGCAACCGCAGCACGTGCCCCTCCTTGGGAGGCAACTGAATATCCGCCTCCACGCCCGTCAACCGGCCGTCGCCATGCAAGGTCCAACGCGCGAAAACCAGGGACGTCGTCGTTTCATCCGTCACGACGGCCATACGCACCTCTGTAGTCGACTACTGACATTCAAATCCTTACTGTGTGACCAGCTCATCTGCCATTGGCACGACTATAAAAAAACGGCTCGAAGACCCGCGTTAGGAAAAAACCCATTCATTCGCCTTTTTTTGGCCACTGCCGGTCAGACAATTCGCTAACGCACCCTTATCGCGGCATAGGTATCTACACAACTTTGGTGCGACGCTGGACCTGCGGCGAGAGAGCTTGCTCCCGTGACGACCGGATAGCCGACGCTGTTCTAACTGACGCCCCGCGATCCAAATGTGGGAGCTGGCTTGCCTGCGATAGCGACCTGACAGTCGACACAGTTGGATTGTGTACATATCCATTCCTGCGGTAACGGCCACTTAGGGTTCCGCCCTGACGGCGGCTCACTTTTGAAAAGCGCAAAAGTAAGCAAAACGCTCTTGCCCCACCACTCGGCACCTCGCCTAGGCTCGGTGTGCCCGTAATCCGCCAGTGATTTGGGGGGCCGCCGCCACGCGCCATCCATGGCGCGGGGCGGCTAAACCGGCATCCCTGCCGGTTTACCCCCCAAATCCCTGTCGAATTCCGGCCAGCGTGGTTTAACGGGGCGCCTAAGATCAAAAGCAGATCAAGAGCAAGATCAAGAGCGACTCGCTTCGCATCGTGGTTACCGTCTGCTGTTACAACCCACAAAGTTGTGTAGATACCTATGCTTATCGCGGCAACCACTCCTGAAACGTCTCCTGCAATTCAACCCCTAGCCGATCCTCCAACTGCACCAACTCTCCCACTGCCATCAGTTGTCCATTGACCCGCACCTCCACACAGCGGGTGACGCCTGGGTCCAAGGGCAGCACCTTCCCCGGTGCGAATGCGGCCAAACGCTTGCGGCTGATCAGTTGCTCCTGCAGCAATATTTCCAGGTGCATGGACAAACGCCTTTTTTAGGGGGAAAACTCAGGGTCCGCTCCCAGGAACGCACGTCGCACACGCTCGTGTTGCGCGGCGCTCAACTGAGGTGGGCCAATCCAGGGCAGTACGTCGCCATCTACGCCAGCCTGCCCTGGCGAGGCGTCATCCAGCGGCTGGGCGACATCCAGCTCGGCCACCAGTTTTTCGATAACCTTCACCTGGGCGGGTGGGCCCTTGACCAACAGACTGTTGGTATCCGGATAGGCCATCACCGCAAGGCGGCCATCGGCCAGTTGATCCTTCTGCGCCTGGGATAGCCGAGCTTCGAGCATGGAGGCCATGCCCGGTACCTGGACCTTGTTGGCGCCCGCGCCTTGCAGGTGATCGTCCACGAGGACATTGATCACTTTCACCACGCCGAACACCGGGGCGCGCTCTGGCACCTTGCGAGGGGGTCGGTCCATCCGTTGGGCGAGACGCAACACCTGGTCGACATAGCTGGAAGGGCCGGTTACATAGAACGTACGCCCGCCGTGTTCACGCAGTGGGTAACGCGGCTCTTCCAGCCCTGCACGGCGCATGATGCCGCGCAGCCTACTGACGGAAATATGCCGCAGCACCACCGCCGAGCTTCTCGTGTCGTCGAAAGCGTAGAGCTGCAACACCTCGCCACAGGCCGTGCGACTGCCCAGCAACAGCGCGGCGCACAGCAGCGCGCTGAACAGCCAGCGGCAATTGAGGGTTGCGAGTAAATCAGCGTGCACCGTGGGTATACCTGGCGGTCTGGCCTGAAGAAGCGGCCATACTGCGAGGCGCACGAGGTTCAATCATGATCGAAAGCTGACGGCCAGTTGCACCGCCCCACCCATGGCATGTGCCTTGCTTTGCACTCTGTATCAGGCTCGCACCAACGGCGGCACGGGCCTACGGACAAAGGCGTCGTTCCCCTGCAATGGCCTATACGCCAACCTGGGAAACGGCGCTTTTTTTTCAGAAAAAGGCAGGTATTGATGAACGATCCGCTGGCTTGGGTAAACGGCAGCGATGCCCCGGAAAAGAGCAGCCTGGACCTGGGGTTCATGGCCCTGACCGATTGCGCCTCGCTGGTGGTCGCCGCCACCCAGGGCTTCGCCCAACCCTACGGCCTCACCCTCAACCTCAAGCGCCAGGCGTCCTGGGCCAACCTGCGCGACAAGCTGGTCAGCGGTGAACTGGACGCCGCCCACAGTCTCTACGGGCTGATCTATGCCGTACACCTGGGCATCGGCGGCGTCGCCCCCAGCCCCATGGCGGTGCTGATGGGGCTGAACCAGAATGGCCAGGGCATCAACCTGTCCCATGGCCTACAACAGCAAGGGGTGATCACTCCTGAAGCATTGAAACGCCACGTGCACCAAAGCCGGACAAAACTGACCTTCGCCCAGACGTTTCCCACCGGCACCCACGCCATGTGGTTGTATTACTGGCTGGCGAGCCAAGGCATTCATCCCTTGCAGGATGTGAACAGCGTAGTAGTGCCGCCGCCGCAAATGGTGGCGCACCTGCAAGCCGGCCGCATCGACGGCCTTTGCGTGGGTGAACCCTGGTGCGCCAGCGCAGTGCAACAGAACCAGGGCTTTACCCTGGCGACCAGCCAGGCGATCTGGCCGGACCATCCGGAAAAAGTCCTGGGCTGCACCCAAGCCTTCGTTGACGCCTACCCCAATACCGCACGCGTGCTGGTCATGGCGATCCTGGAGGCCAGCCGGTTTATCGAGCAGAGCCTTGAAAACCGCCGCTCTACCGCCCAGTTGCTCAGTGCCCCTGAATACCTCGATGCGCCTGTGGCTTGCATCGAACCACGCCTGCTGGGGCACTATGACGACGGCCTGGGCAACCAGTGGCAGGATCCCCATGCACTGCGCTTTTTCGCCGACGGCGAGGTGAACCTGCCTTACCTCAGCGATGGCATGTGGTTCATGACCCAGTTCCGGCGCTGGGGCTTGCTGCGTGAAGACCCGGACTACCTGGGCGTCGCCCGGCCGGTGCAGCAACTGGCGCTGTACCGCCAGGCGGCCGAGGCGCTGGGCATGGCCGCAGGCAACTCGGACATGCGCCGCAGCCAATTTCTCGACGGCAAGACCTGGGACGGCAGCGACCCCGCCGGCTATGCGCGCAGCTTCCAGCTGCATGCCCTGGCCGGTGACGCCAACCGCCAAGCGCTGCGCTGACAGGAGCCTGACGATGCTGCGAATCCTGTTGATCAACGACACCCCGCGCAAGGTCGGACGCCTCAAGGCCGCATTGACCGAGGCCGGCTTTGAGGTGATCGATGAGTCCGGCTTGACCATCGACCTGCCCGCACGCGTCGAAACAGTGCGCCCGGATGTGATCCTGATCGATACCGAGTCACCTGGGCGCGATGTGATGGAGCAAGTGGTGCTGGTCAGCCGCGATCAGCCCCGGCCCATCGTGATGTTCACCGACGAGCACGACCCGACTGTGATGCGCCAGGCCATCAAGTCCGGCGTCAGTGCCTATATCGTCGAAGGCATCCAGGCCCAGCGCCTGCAACCGATCCTCGATGTGGCCATGGCGCGCTTCGAGAGTGACCAGGCCCTGCGCGCCCAGCTGCATGCACGCGACCAGCAACTGGCCGAACGCAAGCGCATCGAATTGGCCAAGGGCCTGTTGATGAAGATGAAGAGCTGTAACGAAGAAGAGGCCTACACCCTGATGCGCCGCCAGGCCATGAGCCGTCAACAGAAACTGATCCAGGTGGCAGAGCAGATTATTGCCATGAGCGAGTTGCTCGGCTGATGTGGCTCAGCTCTTGCTAAAGAATTATCACAGGTAGCCAACGGCGGTTGCCCCCTCCACGACAAAGACGTCGCCCACCCGGTTTGCCCTCGCGAACCCGGTGGCGGCGTTTTTTCGTTTCTAGACCCCCAACCGTTGAGGTGCGTGATGAAATCAAGCTTCTGGAAATCCGGGCACACCCCGACCCTGTTTGCCGCGTTCCTGTATTTCGACCTGAGCTTCATGGTCTGGTACCTGTTGGGCCCCCTGGCGGTGCAGATTGCCGCTGACTTGCACCTGACCACCCAACAACGTGGCCTGGTGGTGGCCACACCGATCCTGGCGGGCGCGGTGCTGCGCTTCTTGATGGGGATGCTGGCCGACAAGCTGTCGCCCAAGACCGCCGGGCTGATTGGCCAGGTAATTGTGATCGTGGCACTGTTCTGCGCCTGGAAACTGGGGATCCACAGCTACGAACAAGCGTTGCTGCTGGGCATGTTCCTGGGCATGGCCGGCGCGTCCTTTGCGGTCGCCCTGCCCTTGGCGTCCCAGTGGTACCCGGCGGAGCACCAGGGCAAAGCCATGGGCATCGCCGGCGCCGGCAACTCCGGTACCGTGTTTGCCGCGCTACTGGCGCCCGTGCTGGCTGCCGCGTTTGGTTGGAGCAACGTGTTCGGTTTTGCGCTGATCCCACTGGTGCTGACCCTGATCGTGTTCGCCTGGCTGGCGCGCAACGCGCCTCAGCGGCCAAAAGCCAAAGCCATGGCCGACTACTTCAAGGCCCTGGGCGACCGTGACAGCTGGTGGTTCATGTTCTTCTACAGCGTGACCTTCGGCGGGTTTATCGGCCTGGCCAGCGCCCTGCCCGGCTACTTCAACGACCAGTACGGCCTGAGCCCGGTGACCGCCGGCTACTACACCGCCGCCTGTGTGTTCGGCGGCAGCCTGATGCGCCCCTTGGGCGGCGCCCTGGCAGACCGGTTCGGCGGGATCAAGACTCTGCTCGGCATGTACAGCGTGGCGGTGATCTGCATTGCGGCAGTGGGGTTCAATCTGCCCAGTTCCTACGCGGCGCTGGCGCTTTTCGTCTGCACCATGCTCGGCCTGGGCGCCGGCAATGGCGCGGTATTCCAGCTGGTGCCGCAGCGTTTTCGCAGTGAGATCGGCGTCATGACCGGCCTGATCGGCATGGCCGGTGGCATTGGTGGCTTCGCCCTCGCGGCGGGCATGGGCGCTATCAAGCAGAGCACCGGCAGCTATCAACTGGCCCTGTGGTTGTTCGCCAGCCTCGGTGTGCTGGCCTGGTTCGGCCTGCATGGGGTGAAACGGCGCTGGAGAACCACCTGGGGTTCGGCCGCCGTGACCGCCGCCCGCGTCTGATGAGCCTACGACTGAGCGTCGCCCAGGCCAGTGCCATCGGCCCGCGCAGCGAGAACCAGGATGCCCTGCGGGTGGTCACGCCCATGGCGGAACTGGCCGCCAGCAAAGGCTACCTGTGCGCACTGGCCGATGGCGTCAGCCAATGCGCCGACGGTGGCCTGGCCGCACGCTCGACCGTGCAGGCCCTGGCCCTGGACTACTACGCCACGCCACAGACCTGGAGCGTGGCCCAGGCGCTGGAGCGTCTGTTACTGGCGCAGAATCGCTGGTTGCAAGCCAACGGCGGCGGGCAACCGTTGCTCACCACCCTCAGCGCCCTGGTGTTTCGCGGCCAACGTTTCACCCTGGCCCATGTCGGTGATTGCCGGGCGTATCGTTGGCTTGACGGCGAGTTGCAACACATCAGCGAAGACCATGTGTGGGAACAGCCGGGCATGCAGCATGTGCTCAAGCGCGCCCTCGGCCTGGATCAGCACCTGGTGCTGGACTTCCTTGATGGCCAACTGCGCGAGGGCGAAAGTTTCCTGCTGCTCAGCGATGGGGTGTGGGCCACGCTGGGCGATCACAGCATCGGCGCGATCCTGCGCGAGCAAAGCGACCTCGACCTGGCCGTCAACACCCTGGTCAACGCCGCCCACCTGGCGGGTAGCCAAGACAACGCCAGCGCCTTGCTGGTGCGCATCGATCAACTCGGCGCCGCCACCCTCGGCGACGCCCTGGTGCAGTTGCAGCAATGGCCACTGCCGCCACCGCTGAAAGTCGGGCAAACCTTTGAAGGCTGGGAGGTGCAAAGCGTGCTGGCGCAGAGTCGCCAGTCATTGCTGTACCGCGTGCACGACGCCCAGGGGCAACCCTGGCTGCTCAAGACCTTGCCGTTGCGTTGCGAGGATACCGATGCGGCCCAGGCCTTGTTATCGGAGGAATGGTTTCTGCGCCGGGTCGCCGGCCGCGCCTTTCCCGAAGTGCATGCCGCCAGCGGTCGTCAGCATTTGTACTACGTGATGCGCGAATACGCCGGACAAACCCTGGCCCAACTGTTCCAACAACAGGGCCCGCTGCCACTGGCGCAATGGCAGTCGGTTGCCGAACGCTTGCTGCGCGCCGTGGGCCTGCTGCATCGCCGGCAGATCCTGCACCGCGACATCAAGCCGGAAAACCTGCTGCTGGGAGAAGATGGCGAACTGCGGGTGCTGGACTTCGGCCTGGCCTATTGCCCCGGGCTCTCCGAAGACCGTGCCCACCTGCTGCCCGGCACCCCGAGTTTTATCGCGCCCGAGGCGTTCGCTGGCGAGCAGCCTACGGCGCAACAGGATTTGTATAGCGTCGGCGTGACCTTGTATTACCTGCTGACCGGGCATTACCCCTACGGTGAAATCGAGGCCTTCCAACGGCCCAGGTTTAACCAGCCCGTCAGCGCCAGCCGTTATCGCCCCGACTTGCCGGAGTGGTTGCCACACAGCCTGGAACGGGCGGTGACCGCAGCCCCGGCCCAACGTTATGAAACCGCCGAAGAATGGCTGTTGGTGCTGGAGCAGGCCGACCGCCGCGAATTGAGCCTACGCCCACGGCCTTTGCTCGAACGCGAACCCTTGAAGGTCTGGCAAACCCTGGCGGTGGCTTCGCTGCTGCTCAATCTGGTGCTGCTGTACTGGCTGCTGCACCACTAACGGGCAGAATCCGCCGGTTCTGCGTGTAAACGCCCAGTAAAACTGGGGCTATAGGGACTTGGCACAGCTGCTGCATTAGCTTTCCCAACACCCCACATATAGCCGCCCCTTCAACGTCGAAGGGTCGAGCTTCCCGAGAGAACGGGACCAGGACAAAGGCGTCCTCGCTAGCTGACTAGCGGGGACGCCTTTTTTGTTTGCGCACGATTTGTCGAGCCATTGCGGAGAACGACATGAAAAAACTCAAACTGGTGATGATCGGCAACGGCATGGCCGGGGTTCGCACCCTGGAAGAACTGCTCAAGCTGAGCAACGAGCTGTACGACATCACCGTGTTCGGCGCCGAGCCTCACACCAACTACAACCGCATCCTGCTGTCGCCGGTACTGGCCGGTGAGCAAACCTTCGAGGAGATCGTGCTCAACGACCTGGACTGGTACTTGAACAACAACGTCAAGCTGCTGCTCAACCGCAAGGTGGTGCAGATCGACCGGGTCAAGCGCAAAGTCATCGCCGAAGACGGCACCGAGGCCGAGTATGATCGCCTGCTGATCGCCACCGGTTCCACGCCGTTTATCCTGCCGATTCCCGGCAATACCCTGCAGGGCGTAATTGGCTACCGCGACATCGCCGACACCCAAGCGATGATCGACACCGCCAAGACTCACAAGCATGCAGTGGTGATCGGCGGCGGCCTGCTCGGCCTGGAAGCGGCCAACGGCCTGATGCTGCGCGGCATGCACGTGACGGTGGTGCACATCGGTGAATGGCTGCTGGAGCGGCAACTGGACAAGACCAGCGGCCAGCTACTGCAAACCGAACTGGAAAGTCGCGGCCTGGTGTTCCGCCTGTGCGAGCAGACCCAGGCCCTGCACGATGCCGGCAACGGCCGCGTCGGCTCGGTGCAGTTCAAAAATGGCGACATCATCCCCGCCGACCTGGTGGTGATGGCTGCCGGCATCCGCCCCAACACCGAACTCGCGGAAAAGTCGGGCATCCCCTGCAACCGTGGGATCCTGGTCAACGACACCATGCAAACCTACGACCCGCGCATCTACGCCATCGGTGAATGCGCCAGCCATCGCGGCATCGCCTATGGCCTGGTGGCGCCCTTGTTCGAACAGGCCAAGGTCTGCGCCAACCACCTGGCCCAATTGGGCTTTGCCACTTACAAGGGCTCGGTGACCTCGACCAAGCTGAAAGTCACCGGCATCGACCTGTTCTCCGCCGGCGACTTCATGGGTGGCGAAGGCACCGAGACCATCACCCTCTCCGACCCGATTGGTGGCGTGTACAAAAAGCTGGTGATCAAGGACGACATCCTGGTCGGCGCCTGCCTGTACGGCGATACCGCCGATGGCGGTTGGTACTTCCGCCAGATCCGTGAGAACCACGCCATCGGTGAAATCCGCGACCACCTGATGTTCGGTGAAAATGCACTCGGCGATGTCGGCCACCAAGGCCAGGACAAAGCCATGAGCATGGCCGACAGCGCCGAAGTCTGCGGCTGCAATGGCGTATGCAAGGGCACCATCGTCAAGGCGATCCAGGAACAAGGGTTGTTCAGTGTCGATGAGGTGAAAAAACACACCAAGGCCGCCAGCTCCTGCGGTTCCTGTGCCGGGTTGGTCGAGCAGATCCTGATCAACACTGTAGGCGGCGCCGCCGACGTAAAACCCAAAAGTGAAAAAGCCATCTGCGGCTGCAGCGACCTCAACCACGGGCAGATCCGCCAGGCCATTCGCGAGCAGCACCTGCTGACCATCGACAGCACCATGCGCTACTTGAACTGGCGCACCCCCAATGGCTGCGCCACCTGCCGCCCGGCGCTCAACTATTACCTGATCTCCACCTGGCCCGGCGAAGCCAAGGACGACCCGCAATCGCGGCTGATCAACGAACGGGCCCACGCCAATATTCAAAAAGACGGCACCTATTCTGTGGTGCCACGGATGTGGGGCGGCGTGACCAATCCTTCGGAGCTGCGCCGCATCGCCGATGTGGCCGACAAGTACAACGTGCCGATGGTCAAGGTCACCGGCGGCCAGCGCATTGACTTGCTCGGTATCAAGAAGCAGGACTTGCCAGGGGTATGGAAGGACCTGGATATGCCGTCCGGGCATGCCTATGGCAAATCCATCCGCACCGTCAAAACCTGTGTGGGCAGCGAGTTCTGCCGGTTTGGCACGCAGAACTCGACGCAACTGGGCATTGAGCTGGAGCATGACCTGTTCAATATGTGGTCGCCCCACAAGGTCAAGTTGGCGGTCTCCGGTTGCCCACGCAACTGCTCGGAAGCGGGCATCAAGGATGTGGGCATTATCGGTGTCGACTCGGGCTGGGAGATGTACATCGGCGGCAACGGCGGGATCAAGACCGAAGTTGCGGAGTTCTTCGTCAAGGTGAAAACCGCCGAAGAAGTGCGCGAATACAACGGCGCGTTCCTGCAGTTGTACCGCGAAGAAGCCTTCTACCTGGAGCGCACCGTGCACTACCTGCAGCGGGTGGGCATGGAGCATATCAAGAAGGCCGTATTGGAAGACCCGGCGCGCCGCCAGGCCCTGAATGAGCGTTTGCAGTTCTCGTTGTCATTCGAGCAGGACCCGTGGAAGGAACGCCTGGAACAGCCGCTGCTGAAAAAGGAATTCGACGTGATCCCTGTCAAACACCTGGAGGTCTCGCTATGAACTGGCTGGATATCTGCGCCCTCGACGAAATCAACGCCTTGGGCTCGCGCATCATCAGCGGGCCCAAAGGTGACATTGCGATTTTTCGCACCAGTGACGATGAAGTCTTTGCCCTCGACGACCGCTGCCCGCACAAGGGCGGGCCGCTATCCCAAGGCTTGATCTACGGCAAGCGGGTGGCCTGCCCGCTGCACAACTGGCAGATCGACCTTGAGTCCGGCCAAGCCCAGGCCCCGGATATCGGCTGTGCCCACCATCATCAGGCCCGGGTCGAAAACGGCCGGGTGATGCTGGCCCTGCGGGACGCGGGTTGATGAACCGTCAGACCACCGCGTCCACCTGCTGTTATTGCGGGGTGGGCTGCGGCGTGCTGATCGAGCATGACGGCGAACAGATCCTGGGGGTGCAAGGCGACCCCAGCCATCCGGCCAACTTCGGCAAGTTGTGCAGCAAAGGCGCGAGCCTGCACCTGACCGGCGACTTGAGCGCCCGTGCGCTTTACCCGCAATTGCGCTTGGGCAAAGCACTGGCACGCACTCGCACCAACTGGGACACCGCCCTGGAGCACGCGGCCAACGTGTTCGCCGATACCATTGCCGAACACGGGCCCGACAGTGTGGCGTTCTATATCTCCGGGCAACTGCTGACCGAGGACTACTACAGCTTCAACAAGTTGGCGCGGGCGTTGGTGGGCACTAACAATATCGACAGCAATTCTAGGCTGTGCATGTCTTCGGCGGTGGTCGGCTACAAGCGCAGCCTGGGCGCCGATGCACCGCCGTGCAGTTATGAAGACCTGGAAAACAGCGACTGCGTGATGATCGTCGGCAGCAATATGGCCTACGCCCACCCGGTATTGTTCCGACGCCTGGAGCAAGCCAAGGCGCAGCGCCCGCAGATGAAAGTGCTGGTGATTGACCCTCGCCGTACCGACACCTGCGACTTGGCCGACCTGCACCTGGCGATCTTGCCGGGCACGGATGTGGCGTTGTTCCACGGGATTTTGCATCTGTTGCTGTGGGAAGACTGGGTCGACCGCGCGTTTATCCAGGCCCACACCGACGGCCTGGCCGAACTCAAGCGCCTGGTGCATGACTACACGCCGCAGATGGTCACGCAGTTGTGCGGCATCAGCGTCGAACAGTTGCGCCTGTGTGCGCAGTGGGTCGGCACCTCCAGCAGCTTTTTGTCGCTGTGGTGCATGGGGCTTAACCAATCCACCGCTGGCAGCGCCAAAAACAGTGCACTGATCAACCTGCATTTAGCCACGGGGACCATTGGCCGGCCGGGCTGCGGGCCGTTTTCCCTGACCGGCCAACCGAACGCCATGGGTGGGCGCGAAACCGGCAGCCTGTCCAACTTGCTGCCGGGCCACCGCGACGCGGCCAACCCTGAACACCGCGCTGAAGTGGCGGCCTATTGGGGCGTGGAACAACTGCCCGCGAACACCGGCCTTACCGCCATCGAACTGTTTGAACAGGTGCAGGCTGGCAAGATCAAGGCGTTGTGGATCGCCTGTACCAACCCAGCCCAATCGCTGCCCGACCAGAACGCGGTGCGCGCCGCCTTGGCCGCTTGCCCGTTCGTGGTGTTGCAGGAAGCGTTTCGTACCACCGAAACCGCCGCCTATGCCGACCTGCTACTGCCCGCCGCCAGTTGGGGTGAAAAAGACGGCACGGTGACCAACTCCGAGCGGCGTATTTCCCACGTGCGCCGCGCCATCAACCCACCGGGTGAAGCACGCGCGGACTGGGCGATCACGGTGGATTTCGCCCAGCGCCTGGAGCGCCGTCTGCGTCCGGGGTTGCCGAGCCTGTTCGCCTTTGAACAAGCGGCGCAGCTGTTTGATGAATTCAAGCCACTGACTCAAGGCCGTGACCTGGATATGTCCGGCATCAGCCATGCCCTGCTCGACCGGCTCGGCCCGCAGCAGTGGCCGTTTCCCGAGGGTGCGCAGGCGGGTACGTCGCGCTTGTACACCGACGGTATTTTCCCCACTGACAGTGGGCGGGCGCGGTTTGTCGCCGAGCCTTATCGCGCCGCCAAGGAACAGCGCGATGCGCGATTCCCGTTGACCCTGATCACTGGTCGCCTGCGTGATCAGTGGCACGGCATGAGCCGCACCGGCACCGCCGCCCAGCTGTTCGGGCACGTCAGTGAGGCGTTGCTGAGCCTGCACCCGGACGAGCTGCGCCGTCACCGTTTCAAAGAGGGTGACCTGGTCAGCCTGAAAAGCCGTCGCGGCAGCGTGATCGTCGCGGTGGGCAGCGATGACAGTGTGCGCCCCGGCCAAGCGTTTCTGCCCATGCACTGGGGCGACCGCTTTCTCAAGGGCGGCGTCAATACCCTCACGCAACCGGCGTTCGACCCTTTGTCCAAGCAGCCGGAGCTCAAGCACAGCGGCGTGCGCCTGGAAGCAGTGCAACTGCCATGGCAGCTGTTTGCGCTGATCGAAGGCGATGTGCAGCAGCACTTCGAAGCGTTGCGCCCACTGTGTGAAACCTTTGCCTACGTCAGCCTGAGCCTGGCCGGCCGTGAACGCCCCGCGCTGCTGGTGCGCGCCGCGCATACCGAGGCGCCCGACCTGCAACTGTTGACCCGCATCGACCACCTGCTGGGCCTCAACGACGGCCCGGTAATGGCCTATGACGACCCGCGCCGCTCAATCGGCAAGCGCGTGAAAATCGAGAAAGGCCGCATCACCGCCCTGCGCCTGGCCGGCGAAACCCTGGCCCGTCACTGGCTGCAAAGCCTGTGGCTGGAAGGCCGCGCCGACGAGCAACTGCGGCGCTGGTTGCTGGCGCCCTTGAGCGCGCCACCGGGCGGTAACACGGCCAGCAACAAGATTGTGTGCAACTGCAAAAACGTCAGCGAAAACGCCGTGTGTGCTGGTATCGGCAGCGGCCTGGACCTGGATGGCCTCAAACAGGCACTGGGCTGCGGCACCCAATGCGGCTCCTGCGTGCCGGAAATCAAACGTCTTTTGGCCAGCAACCCGCAGCCAATCGCCATCAGTGTGTAAGGGGAACAACATGAGCGCAAAAGTATGGCTGGTAGGCGCAGGGCCGGGTGATCCGGAGTTGCTGACCCTCAAAGCGGTCCGGGCTCTGCAGGCAGCGCACGTGGTGCTGATTGATGACTTGGTCAACCCGGCAGTACTGGAACACTGCGCCAGCGCCCGGGTGATTACCGTCGGCAAGCGCGGCGGCTGCCGCTCTACCCCGCAGGAGTTTATTCACCGCCTGATGCTGCGTTATGCACGCCAGGGCAAGTGCGTGGTACGCCTTAAAGGCGGTGACCCATGTATTTTTGGCCGCGGTGGCGAAGAGGCAACCTGGCTGCGCGAGCGTGGCGTCGAGGTGGAATTGGTCAATGGCATCACCTCAGGGCTGGCCGGGGCGACCCAGTGCGATATCCCGTTGACCTTGCGTGGCGTGAGCCGTGGAGTGACCTTGGTCACCGCGCATACCCAGGATGACAGCAGCCTGAACTGGCGTGCGCTGGCGGAGGGAGGCACCACGCTGGTGGTGTATATGGGCGTGGCCAAGCTGGACGAAATCCGCGAACAGCTGCTCAACGGCGGCATGGCTGCGGATATGCCAGTGGCAATGATCGAAAACGCTTCATTGCCCCAACAACGCGAATGCCGCAGCTCGCTGGCGGCCATGCATGAAGCTGCAAAAGCCTTTGCACTCAAAAGCCCGGCCATCCTGGTGATTGGCCAGGTTGCCGGCGCCGCACAGATGGCTAGCATCGCCGCTGCGGCAAGCGCCTGAGGCAAATCCCAGGCGAAAAAAAGCCCGGCCTGAGCCGGGCTTTTCTTTACTACTCAGTAATTACTGAGCGGTAGCTTCAACCGACGCTTCTACGCGACGGTTAACAGCGCGACCAGCTTCAGTTGCGTTGTCAGCAACTGGGCGGGATTCGCCGTAACCAACAGCAGTTACACGGCTAGGAGCAACGCCGTCTTTAACCAGGACTTGCTTAACAGCGTCAGCACGACGCTGGGACAGCTTCTGGTTGTAAGCGTCTGGACCTACGGAGTCAGTGTGACCAGCAACTTCTACGTTGGTAGCTGGGTACTGAGCCATGAAGTCGGCCAGGTTTTTAACGTCGCCGTAGCTGTTAGGCTTAACAACGGCCTTGTCGAAGTCGAACTTAACGTCCAGCTCAACACGAACAACCTGAGCAACCGGAGCTTCTGGCTCTGGAACTGGCTCTGGAGCTGGTGCTGGGGTAGGAGCTGGAGCAGCTGCGCCAGCGTTACCGCCGAAGTTCACGCCCAGGCCAACCAGTGCGGAGTAGTCCCACTTGCCGTTGTCCAGACCGTAGTCAGCTTCAACACCAGCACGAGCGTACAGGTTGTTGGTGAAGTAGTACTTCACGCCGGTACCGATGGTAGCGAAAGTGGTCTGATCGCGACCGGTGTGGCCGTCAGCGCGCACGTTGCCACGGCTCTGGTGGCCGAAACCGCCTTCAACGTATGGACGCAGGCTATCAACGCCAGCCTGACCGAAGTGGTACTGAGCAACGAGGCTGCCAGTGTCACCTTTGATCTTCTGGTTGCCAGTGCCGTCGTTCGAACGGGTGTGGTTGGTCTTGTCGTACGACAGATTCAACGACAGATCGTCGGTCAGGAAGTAACCAATGCGAGCGCCTGGGTTGAAGCCGTCTTCGATGTGCTTAACGCTATCGTTGTACTGCTTCTTGTAGAACAGCTCGCCTTCAACTGCGCCTTGGCCTTGTGCCAGAACGCCGAAAGAAGTAGCGGCAATAAGAGAACCAATGGCCAAGCCCAAGGTGTTTTTCAGTTTCATCCGTTAAATCCCCATCTGGTGATTGTAAAGCAGTCCCACAAACCGGGGGACAACTCGGCGACAAGTCTAACAGAACTTGCCTACACGTAAGAGATATTTGCTACGCACTAAGTTTCAGTCTCGCCCGCAAATTTCTCACGTAATTTATCAAGAGCACGCTTGTACCGCATTTTTGTAGCACTCAAACCCATATGCATGATGTCAGCGATTTCCTGAAATTCCAGCTCTGCGACAAAGCGAAGCACCAGAATTTCGCGGTCAATCGGGTTCACATGCACCAACCAGCGATCAAGTCCGCCCTTTTCCTCGGGTGCCGGCGCCTTCTCTTCAGACGCCTCCTCAAGGGGGTCCAGACTCAAAGCGTCCATCAAGCGACGCTTTCGCCGTTCCTTGCGATACTGCGTGATGCACTCGTTGTACGTGATGCTGTACAGCCAGGTCTTGAACTTCGATTTGCCCTCGAAGTTCTTCAGGCCGTATAGCACCTTGAGCATCACTTCCTGACAGACATCATCCGCGTCTCTATCGTTCCCCAAATACCTTGAACAAACGTTGAACAGAGTGCGTTGATACCTGCGCATCAATTCTTCGTACGCGCGTGTTACGTGAAACAGCTCCGTGTGCGAGCGCGCGACCAACTCCTCATCAGAGAGCTCACGGGGGTCATAGCGCGTGGACAGCGTTTGGGCTTTATTCAAAACAAGTCGTGCCGACAGTCAGGTCAATGTCCGCTGCAACCCGGTCACCCGGGTTTGCGGCGGCGTACATTAGCAGGATTTGCCGGATTAGCGGCTACTGACCTGCTGCTCCAGGAGAATCCGGTTAGACAGCGACACCAGTTCCCCGTCATCGGTCAGCACGGTCGTCTTGACTGTGCCGATCTCCTCGATTTGCCCTTCGACCTCGCCCACACGCACCTGTTGCCCAACTTGATACAGCTCACGCACATAGATTCCCGCAAGAATCTGACCGGCAATTTCCCGGCTTCCCAACCCCATGGCCAGCGCAACTGCCAGACCAACGGTAATCAAAACAATCACAATCACGTGGTTGAGCAGGTCAGTTTTGACCTCCAACTGGCTGATCGCGACAGAAATACTGATGATGATCACCAGCCCCTGGGCGATTCGCCCAAGGCCCGCCGCGTAGTCCAAGCCCACGCCTTCGGCGGCCCCGCGCACCAGCCCGTTGGCCAATTGCGCGAGTAAAACCCCCACCAGCAGCACCAGCGCGCCGCCGAACACTTTCGGCAAATACAGTGCCAGCATGTCGAGCGTAGCTGAAACTCGCTCAAGTCCAAGGGACTGCGCCGCAGAAACCAGAAAAATAAGTAGAACGAACCAATAGACGATCTTGCCGATCAGGGTGGAAATCGGTACTTGCAACCCCGCGCGGCCGAGCAATTTGGTCAGGCCAGTGCCGGCCATCAGGCGATCGAGGCCCAGTTTGGCGAGCAATTTGGACAGCAGGGTATCGAGCAGCTTGGCGACGACAAAACCCAGCAATACCAGGACCAGGGCACCAAACAAGTTGGGAATGAAATTCGCCACCTTGGTCCACAATGCGGTCATCGCGGTGACCAGGCTCTGGGTCCAGAGATCAAGTTCCATATTCAATCAGCCTTATCAGCAGTGCTAGCAAGAGGTTTACGACGGGAAACCGGTGACACATGGGCCGAACCGTTGTTCAGGGCCATCATCAATGCCGGCACCCAACGCCCGAGCAGACCGAACAGGTCACCCGCCCCTACCTGACGGTTGGCGGTTTTCAGTACGCGGCCCAGGCAAGCATCGTCATCACGGTTGGATGGCGAAGCATTGAGCATGTCACGCAAAGACTGTTCGAACGGATCGTGCATAGAGACCTCTCGCAAGTGATTTAAAAGACGAGGGTAAAATTCATCGGGTCACATCGGCCCTTTCTTACGTTCAGGTCATATTCAGGTCAAACCCAGCGCAATCGTCGAAATAACCACCATTGCCCCAATGCCACAGACACCATCAACAGGCACGCAATCATGAATCCATAAGGGCTGGCAGAGAACGGAATGCCGCCCACATTTATACCGAGCAGACCGGTGAGAAAACTCATCGGCAAGAAGATCCCGGTGATGATCCCGAAGCGGTACATGGTGCGGTTCATGCGCAGGCTCAAACGCCGGTCTTCGGCCTCAAGCACAAGCCCCACGCGCTCTCTGGCCAATTCCAGCTCTTCCAGGTAACGGGTCAGACTGTTGTGCAATTCATTCCAATAGTCGGCATCGTCGTCGCAGAACCACGCCAATTTGATTCGTGTCAGTTGGGCGAAAATATCCCGCTGGGGGGCCAGGAAGCGCTTGAGTCCGGCGGCTCTTCGACGGATCTGCAGAACGCTGCCATGCTCCGGGGTATACCGTTCGTCGGCATCGAGCTTTTCTTCCTCGGAATCGACGATTTCAGACAAGCCAGCGACCAGATCCTGCACTTTATTGGTCAGGTACTGAGCCATATAAAGGATGAGCTCGGATGCGGTCTTGGGGCCTTTACCGTCTGCCAGTTGCACCAGCAACTCATCGGTGGCGCGCAAGGGGCGCAAACGCAACGAGATCACTCGGTTGGCAGCGGCGAAGATGCGCACCGACACCATGTCTTCGGGCTCGGCGCCTGGGTTGAGGTTGATCCCGCGCAGAAACAACAGCAATTCGGCGTCCGGCAGCGGCAACAGGCGTGGGCGAGTGTTCTCCTCCAGCAGCAGGTCACAGGCAAACTCGCTCAGGCCGCTGGATTTACGCAGCCAGGTCTGGGTTTGAGGATGGCTGCGATCCCAGTGCAGCCACAGGCTTTCCTGGGGCTGCAACTGCAGATCGTCGAGCTCAGTCCGGGCAATCGAACGCGCACCACCTTTACCGTCCAGCACCAGGGCATGCACCAGCCCCCATTGCGCGTTTTCTTCTTCGAACATCCTCACCCCAATCGGTTACGGCAGTTTATTCAGGCATTTTCAGTGGGCTGGGCGACACGATCACCCCGTTGTTGTCGGCGTAAATGTACTCACCGGGGCGGAACGTCACGCCCCCGAATGTCACCGCCACGTTCAGGTCGCCAAGGCCGCGCTTGTCGGTTTTTTTCGGATGCGAGGCCAGGGCCTGCACACCCAGGTCGGTCTGGGCAATGACGTCGACGTCACGGATACACCCGTAGATCACCAGCCCTTCCCAACCGTTTTTCGCGGCTTTCTCGGCAATCATGTCACCCAGCAGCGCGCAGCGCAGGGAACCGCCACCGTCGACCACCAGCACTTTGCCAGCGCCCGGCAGGTCAGCCTGCGCCTTGACCAGGGAGTTATCCTCGAAGCATTTGAGGGTGACAATTTCGCCGCCAAAGGAGTCTCGTCCGCCGAAGTTGCTGAACATCGGCTCCACTACCTGCACCAGCTCCGGGTAGGCGTCACACAGGTCGGGGGTCACGTAATGGTTCATCGAGAAACTCCTGTCATCAAAGAAGAGGTCGAACATCCACGGTGTACATCAAGAAAACGCCCCGCGACAGGCATTCTTTAAGTGCCTGCGCCTTGGCGGCGGCCATGATCAAACCACGATCAGCGCAACGCAATACACGTTACGCGACTGAATATGACCAGAAGCGCCTGGCGCGTCATATCTTAGCCGCAACCCTTCAAGAGTGAAACGCCCCTGGCAGAGCGTTTCGTCAAACCGTTGCAGCCACCTCGGGCTGCGGGCCGAATAAAGGTGTCAGCGGGTCGTTCAACCAACGCTCGACCAAAGGCCACACTTGGGCCTGGGCGGCTTTGCTGACCAGCATCTGCACATGCCCGAAATCCTCGCTGAAACCTTGCTGACGCCCCAGGCACAGGTACTGGCGATGCTCGCTGCCCACTTGCTCGAAGAGCTTGCGGCAGGCCCAGTCCGGGTCTTGCCGGTCGCCCGCTGCGCTCACTGCCAACAGTGGCACATCGACCTGCGCCAAGCCTTTCCACCAGTCATGCTCGGCATCGCCAAACCGGCCGAACAGGCCGTTCCAACGCATCGCCTCGATCATCACCCCGGCCGGTTCGTCCTCGGGCCCACGCTTGAAGCGCGGGCCCGACAGGTGGCCAAGGCGCTTGAGAATAAAGCGCCCACCCCACTGCACCGGTGGGATTTTCAACGGCCAATGGTTACGACTGACCTGGCAGCCGAACAACGCCACCGATGCCACCGCAGATGCATCCAAGTGCTGCCCGCCCAAGGCCGCAGCCAAGGTGGTGGCGCCGAGGGAATGCCCGAGCCAGTGCGGAACCTGCCCGCTTTGCTCAGACACAAACGCCCCCACAGCCGGCAAATCGTAGCGCGCGTAATCGGCGACACGGTTTCTGGCGTAGTCGTGATTGCGCTTGGACAAGCCATGGCCGCGCATTTCCGGGATCCACACATCAAATCCGCGACGCGCCAGGTAGGCCCCCAGGCCGATGCCCTTGGGCGAATACCAGAAACGCCGATTGGAAAAACTGCCATGCAATAAAATAATCGGCGTGCCCCGGTTTTCCGGGACATCGGCCAGGCCCAAACGGGTCACCGCCAGCTCGACGGTGCCGTCCGGGCTGTTACCGGGTTTGAGCCGATAGACATCTTCACTCAGGTCGCCACGACGTTCAGCGCTGATCAGGGCGACAGGAAATAGATTGCTGCTGCTTTGCATAATGCTCTTGCACAAAAAAGGGCGGCGTCCGCAAGGATTCCCGCCCTGTACAGATAAGAATGCCGGTCACCCGCAACGAGTGACCGGCACTTTTGACCAGGCGATCTTAGGCGGACGCTTGGCCTTCAGCCAGGAAGAACCAGGTTTCCAGCACGGAATCGGGGTTCAGCGAAACGCTCTCGATTCCCTGTTCCATCAGCCATTTGGCCAGGTCAGGGTGGTCCGAAGGGCCTTGGCCGCAGATACCGATGTACTTGCCAGCCTTGTTGCAGGCCTGGATGGCGTTGGCCAACAGCTTCTTGACCGCCGGGTTACGCTCGTCGAACAGGTGGGCGATGATCCCCGAGTCGCGGTCCAGGCCCAGGGTCAACTGGGTCAGGTCGTTGGAGCCGATGGAGAAACCGTCGAAGAACTCCAGGAACTCTTCAGCCAGGATGGCGTTGGACGGCAATTCGCACATCATGATCACGCGCAGGCCGTTCTCGCCACGGGTCAGGCCGTTTTCGGCCAGCAGGTCCACCACCTGGCTCGCTTCGCCCAGGGTGCGCACGAACGGCACCATGATCTCGACGTTGGTCAGGCCCATCTCGTTGCGCACGCGCTTGAGCGCACGGCATTCGAGCTCGAAGCAGTCACGGAAGGCTTCGCTGATGTAACGCGAGGCACCGCGGAAGCCCAGCATCGGGTTTTCTTCTTCTGGCTCGTAGAGCTTGCCGCCGATCAGGTTCGCATATTCATTGGACTTGAAGTCCGATAGACGCACGATGACCTTTTTCGGGTAGAACGCCGCAGCCAGGGTGCTGATGCCTTCGACCAGCTTCTCGACGTAGAACCCTACCGGGTCGTTGTAGCCGGCGATGCGCTTGTCGACGCTTTCCTTGATGTCCAGCGGCAGACCGTCATAGTTCAGCAGTGCCTTGGGGTGCACACCGATCATGCGGTTGATGATGAACTCCAGGCGGGCCAGGCCCACACCGGCGTTCGGCAATTGCGCGAAATCGAAGGCGCGGTCCGGGTTGCCGACGTTCATCATGATCTTGAACGGCAGGTCGGGCATGGCGTCGATGGAGTTTTGCTTGATATCGAAGCCCAGCTCACCTTCGAAGATAAAGCCGGTATCGCCCTCGGCGCAGGACACGGTCACGCCCTGGCCATCCTTGAGCAGTTGGGTGGCGTTGCCGCAACCCACGACGGCCGGAATCCCCAGTTCACGAGCGATGATCGCCGCGTGGCAGGTACGCCCGCCACGGTTGGTGACAATGGCACTGGCGCGCTTCATCACCGGTTCCCAGTCCGGGTCGGTCATGTCGGAAACCAGTACGTCACCCGGCTGGACCTTGTCCATCTCGGACACGTCCTTGATGATCCGCACCTTGCCTGCGCCAATGCGCTGGCCAATGGCACGGCCTTCCACCAGCACGGTGCCGGTTTCCTTGAGCAGGTAGCGTTCCATGACGTTGGCCGAGGTGCGGCTCTTCACGGTTTCCGGGCGCGCCTGCACGATGTACAGCTTGCCGTCGTCACCGTCCTTGGCCCACTCGATGTCCATCGGGCACTTGTAGTGCTTTTCGATGATCATCGCTTGTTTGGCCAACTCGCTGACTTCAGCGTCGGTGAGGCAGAAACGCGCGCGCTCTGCCTTGTCGACGTCAACGGTTTTAACCGAGCGACCGGCCTTGGCCTCGTCGCCGTAGATCATCTTGATGGCCTTGCTGCCCAGGTTACGGCGCAGGATGGCCGGGCGACCCGCTTCGAGGGTGCCCTTGTGTACGTAGAATTCGTCCGGGTTGACCGCGCCTTGTACGACGGTTTCGCCCAGGCCGTAGGCGCCGGTGATAAACACCACGTCACGGAAACCGGATTCGGTATCGAGGGTGAACATCACGCCGGCCGTGCCGGTTTCCGAACGCACCATGCGCTGCACGCCGGCAGACAGGGCCACCAGCTTGTGGTCGAAACCCTGGTGTACGCGGTAGGAAATCGCACGGTCATTAAAGAGGGAGGCAAACACTTCCTTGGCCGCGCGGATCACGTTTTCGACGCCGCGAATGTTGAGGAAGGTTTCCTGCTGGCCGGCAAAGGAGGCGTCCGGCAAGTCTTCGGCGGTGGCCGAGGAGCGCACGGCAACGGCCATGTCCGGGTTACCGGCGGACAGGGTGGCGAAGGCGGTGCGAATTTCTTCGTTGAGCTTCTCGGGGAACTCGGCTTCCATGATCCACTGGCGGATCTGGGCGCCGGTCTTGGCCAGGGCGTTGACGTCATCGACGTCCAGGGCGTCCAGCGCGGCGTGGATCTGGGCGTTGAGGCCGCTCAGCTCGAGGAAGTCGCGGTAAGCCTGGGCCGTGGTGGCGAAACCACCGGGCACCGAGACACCAGCGCCTGCAAGATTACTGATCATCTCGCCGAGGGATGCGTTCTTGCCCCCCACATGCTCTACATCATGGACGCCGAGCTTATCGAGGGAAACTACGTACTCTACCAAGGTGATCTCTCCACTTTCTGTGTTGGAAAAGCTCAGGACGCGGGTTGCTCAGTAGGAGCTAACGCCAGCGCTTGTGGCCTGGACCTGGAAAATAAGTGAGAATGCAGCCCACTGCGGGACGGCAAAATCGCGCCTATCATATCCAAGATTCGCCATCAGCTTAAGGCCCAGGGCTCAAATGAAACGATCTGCTTTCTTTATTTCCGACGGCACCGGCATTACAGCCGAAACATTGGGTCAGAGCCTGCTCGCGCAGTTCGAAAACATTACCTTCGCCAAATTCACCCGGCCTTATATAGACAGCGTGGATAAAGCGCGGGCCATGGTACAACAAATCAATCTGGCGGCTGAAAAAGACGGTTTTCGCCCGATCATTTTCGACACCATCGTCAATCAAGACATTCGTGAGATTCTCGCAACGTCGAATGGTTTCATGATCGACATTTTCTCTACCTTCCTGGCGCCGCTGGAACAGGAGTTGAGTGAACATTCGTCCTATTCCGTCGGAAAGTCCCACTCCATCGGGCATAACTCCAACTATATGGAGCGTATCGAGGCGGTGAACTTCGCCCTCGACAACGACGACGGCGCCCGCACCCACTACTACGACAAGGCCGACCTGATCCTGGTGGGCGTATCGCGTTGCGGCAAGACCCCGACCTGCCTGTACATGGCCATGCAATTCGGTATCCGTGCGGCCAACTACCCGCTGACCGAAGACGACATGGAACACCTGACCCTGCCCGCCGCCTTGCGCGCGCATTCACACAAGCTGTTCGGCCTGACCATCGACCCGGACCGGCTGACCGCCATCCGCAACGAACGCAAGCCCAACAGCCGCTACTCCAGCTATGCCCAGTGTGAATTTGAAGTGCGTGAAGTAGAAAATCTGTTCCGCCGCGAGAATATTGCGCACATCAATTCCACGCATTTTTCGGTGGAAGAGATTTCGGCGAAGATTTTGGTGGAGAAGGGTGTGGAGCGCAGATTCAAATAGTTGTATTGCCTGAACTGGCGCTTTCGCGAGCAAGCCCGCTCCCACATTTTGACCGTATTCCAAAGCAGGATCTCGGTCTAATGTGGGAGCGGGCTTGCTCGCGAAGAACGATAACGCGGTCTCACAGATGAAACCGCCCGCCCCCCTGCCCCAACGCCGTCGCCAGCGCATCAAACCCCTCGCGCAATAATTGATCATCGCTCGACGTGTTGCAGATACTTGCCCGAATAAACTGCGGCACCGCCGTCTGCCCCACGGCAAACGCCTCGGCGGTGGCGATCAGGTAATTGTTCTGCTTGAGCTCTGCCTCGATTTCCGAGGCCCGCCAGGGCTCGGGGACTTCGATCCAGAAGTGCGGGCTGTTGAGGTGAGTGCGATAGGCCAGGCCGGTCAATAAATCTTCGACCAGCGTCTTGCGCCGACTGATCTCGTTGATCTGCTGACGCAACAAATATTCTGCCGTGCCGTTTTCGATCCACTGGGTCGCCAGTTCCAAGGTCACAGGTGTGGCCATCCAGCAGGTCGAACGGATCGCCGCCGAGATGCGGCTGACCAGTGCCGGTGGCGCATGCACGTAGCCCACCCGCAAACCGGCCGACACCGCCTTGCTCAGGCTGCTGATCAAAATCGTACGTTCAGGCGCGAAATAGCTGAGGGGCGGCGGACGGTCCTCCACCAGCACACCGTGGGCTTCGTCCTCCAGAATCAGCAGGTTATGTTCGCGACACACCCTGGCCAAGGCTTCTCGGCGCGCAACCGATAACACGGCGGTCGTCGGATTCTGGATAGTCGGCGTGCAATACAACGCCGAAATCCGGTGATTACGACAGACCTCATCCAGCGCCGTGGGCAGCACACCCTCCTCGTCCATCTCCAGGCCGATCAGCCGCACCCCCAGCATACGCGCAGCGGTAATCAGCCCGGGGTAAGTCAACTGCTCGGTGACCACCGTATCGCCAGCGCGCAGCAACGCCATCATGGCGCACAGCAAGCCGTGCTGGCCGCCGTTGACGCAGATGACCTGCTCCGGAATCGGATGAAACTCGCGCTGCACCAGCCATTGCGCGCCCGCTTCACGGTAACGCGGCAGGCCGGCGTCGGGGGTGTAGGCGCTGATGTCCTGGAGGAACTTGGCGTTGGTCGACAGGGTTTGGAAGCTCTGGGCGAGAAATACCGTCTCTTGCCCGGGAATGTGCATGTTGCGGCTCATGTCGAAGTACTGGCGCGGCTCCTCGCTGAAATTGCGAAAGCCCTCATCACGCTGGCGCTCCATCCCACGCTTGCGCACGAAAGTGCCGTCACCGACTCGTGCAACCACCAGGCCCAGGCGTTCCAGCTCACCGTAGGCCCGGCTGATGGTGCCGATGGTCACGCCTAAATTGTCGGAAAGCACCCGATGGGGCGGCAGTTTTCGTCCCGGTTCAATCAAGCCTTCGAGGATGCCCCGTTCCATCACATCGGACAGGCGCTTGTACTTCACGCCCTGCCCGTTGGACAAGCCTTCACGCATAATTGACACCATGTCAATATTTGTTTTGACAGCCATCTTTCGCCCTAATAGTGTGCTTTTACGGGTTCAATCGCCGATAAACATAACTCATTACAAGTTCAATATAGAGTTCAATTCCGGCTCAGGGAAGCAATAAACGATGCCAATGTCCGCCGTTCTCGAAAACACTGCAAAAACAAAAACGCAAAAACAGTGGCTCGCCGGGCTGGTGACCAGCGTGATGTTCCTGATCGTGTGCCTGAGTTGGGGCACCACCTGGCTGGGCATCAAGATTGCCGTCGAGAGCGTGCCGCCGCTGACATCCGCCGGCCTGCGCTTTCTCATCGCGTTTCCGCTGTTCCTGTGTTTTGCCATGGTGCGCCGTGAGCCGATCCTGTTTCCCCGGGAAAGCCGCTGGTTCTTCGTATTCGTGACCCTGTCCTACTTCAGCGTTCCCTACTATTTGCTCAACTACGGCGAAATGCATGTGTCGTCGGGCCTCACCGCCCTGCTGTTCAGCTGCATGCCGGTGTTCATCCTGATCTTCTCCGCGCTGTTCCTGCGCGAGCGCATCTATTTTTCTCAGGTGGTCGGCATCGGCATCGGTTTCGGCAGCCTCTACATGATCATCAAGAGCCAGGGCCTGCACCTGGACCACGCCGAGTTCCTCGGGGTGCTGGCCATTCTGAGCGCCGCGATCATGCACGCCTTGTGCTATGTCATTACCAAGCAAAAAGGCAGCGCCATCAGCGTCATCACTTACAACACCCTGCCCATCGGCATTGCCGGGCTGATGCTGTTCCTGGCCGGCCTGTGGTTTGAAACGCCGACGTTCGACGCCATCACCCTGCGTTCCTGGAGCGCGCTGTTCTACCTGGGCCTGGTGGCCTCGGTGGGCGGGTTCATTGTGTATTTCATGCTGCTCAAGCGCCTGAGCCCGATCATCCTGTCGTTCGTCTTCATCATCTTCCCGGTGTTCGCGGTCATCATCGGTGCCTGGTACGAAGGCGTGGAAATTTCCCGCGACCTGATGCTGTACTCGGCAATCCTGCTGGCCGGCTTTGCGATCACCAAATTGCCGATTGAAAAACTCATGGCCAAGAAAAAGTGACCCTCAACCAACGCGAGAGAAACATGGACGTCCTCCGCCCCACCGCCCTGGAACAGATCTACGCCCACGCCAGCCGCAGCTACCCCGAGGAGTGCTGTGGTTTTGTCTTCGCCGACGGCAGCGTGTACCTGGGCAGCAATATCCAGAATGAGCTGCACCGCAAGAACCCCCAGATGTACCCACGCAGCGCGGCCAACGGCTACACCTTTTCGGTGGCCGACACCCTGCTGATGAACAAGGCGTTTCGCAGCGACAACCCGGTGGTGGTGATCTACCACTCACACCCGGATGTGGGCGCCTATTTCAGTGACGAAGACCAGGACAAGGCGCTGTTCCTGGGCGAGCCGATCTTCCCCGTCAGTTACCTGGTGGTGGATGTTCGTCAGGGCCAGGCCCTGGGCTCCAAGCTGTTTGCCTGGGATGGCAAGCATTTCTCCCTTCAACCTTTCAACGACCTGCACACGGAGTTGTCCATGAACGCTGTCTCTTTCCCCGACATTCTGGTTCGCGTGGCCAAGCTGCCGGAATCGACCCTTGAGGGCGCCGGATCGACATTGCGCGAAGTCATTGAAAATCTCTGCACCGATCACCCCCAATTGCGTCAGCACCTGTTCCATGAAAAGAACGACCAGCTCAAGGAACACTTCCTGTTTACCGCCGAGGAGGAGTTGATCGACGCCGATGAACCGCTGCCAGCAAAAGCCCGGATCGAAGTATTGCTCGCCACCTCCGGCGGCATGGACATCGACACACTGAGCAACGAAGAAGTACAGCGCTACGTGCGCCACATCACCCTGCCGGGCGTCGGCCGCGAGGGCCAATTGAACCTGAAGAAAGCCAAGGTGCTGGTCATCGGTACCGGCGGCCTGGGCTCGCCCATCAGCCTGTACCTGGCGGCGGCCGGCATCGGCACCCTGGGCCTGGTGGACTTTGACGTGGTGGAAAGCAGCAACCTGCAACGCCAGATTGTGCATGGCAACAGCACCCTGGGCATGCCCAAGGTCGAGTCCGCCAAGCAACGCCTGCTGGACCTCAACCCCTATATCCAGATCAACGCGCACAACACCGCGCTTGACACTGACAACGCCCTGGAACTGGTGGGCGCCTATGACCTGGTGATCGACGGCACCGACAATTTCGACACCCGCTACTTGGTCAACGACGCCTGTGTGCAGTTGGGCAAACCTTTGGTGTACGGCGCCATCTACCGTTTCGACGGGCAAATCAGCGTGCTCAACTATAAAGGTGGGCCGTGCTATCGCTGCCTGTTCCCCAAGGCCCCGCCCGCTGAGCTGGCGCCCAATTGCAGCGCGGGCGGGGTGATCGGTGTGCTACCGGGCGTGGTCGGCATGATCCAGGCCACCGAGGCGATCAAATTGCTGATCGGCATTGGCGAACCTTTGTCCGGCCGCTTGATGCGCTTCGACGCACTGGCGATGAAGTTCAGCGAGATCCGCTTCAAGCGCCGCACCGACTGCCCCTGCTGTTCAGACCTGCGCCACAGCGAAACCGTCGCGCCGGCCACCTGCGCCGATGCCGTACCGAACCAGCCCTCCCTGGCCGCAGAACGCTACATCAAGCCCCAGGTGCTCAAGCAAGTGCTCGAACACCCCAGCAGCGCCGATGTATTGCTGGACGTGCGTGACGCCAGCGAACTGGAAGTGTGCAAATTACCCGGCGTGGTGCATATCCCGCTGGCAGAACTGGATGGGCAACTCGCCAGCCTGAGCCGCGACAATACCCACTACCTGATCTGCTACGCAGGCACTCGCGCCGAGCAAGCCGCCAGCACCCTGTTGGCAGCCGGCTTTGCCAATACCAAAGTCTTGCAGGGCGGCATGAAACACTGGGTTCGCGACGTCGAACCTGACATGCCGTTGTACTAAGGGTGGGGGCGTACTGATGCTGCATAACTCCATCCTCGACGTCATCGGCCAAACGCCGATCGTGCGTCTGGCCCAGTTTTCGGAAGACCTCGGCATCGAGGTCTACGCCAAGCTGGAGTCCCTCAACCCCGGCGGCAGCCACAAGGCGCGCATCGCCTTGGGCATGATCCTGGATGCCGAGCGCCGCGGTGTGCTGATCCGTGATTCCGGGCAGACCATCATCGAACCCAGTGGCGGCAACACCGGCATTGGTCTGGTGATGGCCGGCAATGTGCTGGGCTACAAAGTGGTGCTGGTGATCCCTGACAACTACAGCCCGGAAAAACAGAAACTGCTGCGCCTGTACGGCGCCCGGGTCGTGCTGTCCGACAGTCGCCTGGGCAATAACTCCCACGGTGAAAAGTGCATGGAGCTGCAGTTGGAGAACCCCAACTACGTGATGCTCAACCAGCAACGCAACGGCGCCAACCCCCAAACCCACCGCGACACCACCGCCCCGGAAATCCTGCGCGCCTTCGGCGAACAGCGCGTGGACTACTTCGTCAGCGGCATAGGCACCGGGGGCCATATCACCGGTATCGGCGAAACCCTCAAGGCCGCCTGGCCGGCGCTGCGGGTGATGGGCGTAGAACCGGAGGAATGCGACCTGCTCAAAGACCGGCACGCGCCGCACGCGATTCAGGGCCTGTCGATTGGCTTGATCCCCAGCATCCTCAACCTGGATGTGATCGACGGCATGCTCAAGGTGTCGCACGCCGATTGCCTGGACATGATCAAACGCATCATGCGCACCGATGCCATCAGCCTGGGGCTGTCTTCGGCCGCCAACATGGTCGCCATCGCCCAACTTGCCCCCGAACTGCCGCCCGAAACGGTGGTGTTGACCATGGTCTACGACAATGCCGACAGCTACCTGCCCAGCTTCGAATAACCGGGCTTTTAACCATTCAACATACGGGGGTGTCTCCATGGGGGGCTTTATCGACATGCAACAGCTGCACGATGAGTTGCTGACCCACCTCATCACCACCCTGACGCCCGGGCAGATGAAGCAGCTGGAACCGCACCTGGCGCCGTTGATCCAGAACGCCGCCCAGGCAGTGGCCGAAGACCTGATCGCCTATGCCTATCGGGACCCGGCGTCCCGTGGGCGCGGTGAGTTGATCCTGGAATCCTACGCCTCGTTCAAGGCCGTACTGTTCTACCGCCTTGCGCACCTGGTGTGGCATTTCCAGGCCGCTGACAACGGCGACTTTTCGCGCATCGCCCTCAAGCTCAGCAACCAGGGCAAGATCCTCTCCGGCGCCGAGATTCACCCGGCAGCGCGCATTGGCCGGCGCTTTGTGCTGGACCATGGCTACGGCACGGTCATCGGCGAAACCTGCGTGATCGGCAACGACTGCTACATCCTCTGCGGCGTAACCCTGGGCGCGCGGGGTATCGCCAACAACCCGGACGGCAAGCGCCACCCGCGCCTGGGCAACAACGTCGAAGTCGGCGCCGGCGCCCGGGTGCTGGGCTATGTTTCGATCGGCGACAACGTGTTTATCAGCCCCTCCTGCGTGATTACCCAGGACGTGCCGGCAGGCACCAAGGTCAAGGTGGTCAACCAGATCCAACTGCAAAAAAACGATGAATCGGACCACAGCAACTACCTCGGCGCCTTTGCCCTGGATGAGCGCTTGCACGTGGTGGGCGAAGTGAGTGTCGGCCACAAGGTCACCGTGCTGGACGCCGACTTTCATCCGCTGCAAGGGCTGATGCTCGAACCCACGGTGAAAGAGCGGCACCACCTGCAGTTTCGTCTGCGTCGCCTCGACAACGATGAACAACTGCCTCGCCTGCCGCTGAACCTGAAGGTGTGCGGGCCGGAATTTGAAATCACCCTGCTCTCTCCCCCTGGCTTGAGCGCACTGGTGCGCCACCTCTTGCAAGCCACCCCATTGATCGTCGGAGGTTGAACATGTCCGTGCATACCATGGAAACCCTGGCGCTGTTCGACAGCGCGCCCTACCAGAACGCCTTCAGCGCCCGGGTGATTGCCGTCAGCGAACAGGGTATCGCCCTGGAGCACACCCTGTTCTACCCCACCGGCGGCGGGCAACCGGGCGATACCGGCCACCTCACCCTGGCCGACGGCACACGGGTGCAAGTGACCGGCACGGTGCGCGACCCGGTGTTGCGCTCGATCATCTGGCATCAGGTGGACCACTGCCCCGAACAGTTGGCCGCTGGCGTCCAGGTTGACGCCGGGCTGGATTGGGAACGGCGCTACCAGCACATGAAGATGCACACCTGCCTGCACTTGCTGTGTTCGCTGATCGACGCGCCCGTGACCGGTTGCAGCATCAGCGCAGATAAAGGCCGCCTGGATTTCGACCTGCCGGAAATGACCTTGGACAAAGACCGCCTCACCCACGACCTCAACGCCCTGATCGAGCAGGCCCACGCGGTCAAGACCCTGTCGATGCCCGCCACCGAGTACGCGACGCTGCTGCAGATCACCCGCACCCAGGCGGTTGCGCCGCCGGTGGTCTCGGGCTCGGTGCGAGTGATAGAAATCCCCGGCATCGATATCCAGCCCTGCGGCGGTACCCACGTGCTCAACACCGAGGAAATCGGCCGGGTGTTCTGCGAGAAGATCGAGAAGAAGAGCAAGCATAACCGCCGGGTGATACTGCGGTTCGAACCTGCGTCATTGCCTTTGTAGGAGCGAGCTTGCTCGCGAAAAACGTCAACGACAACGCGTGCTTCCTGAATAAGCGCGGCGCCTATGGGTTTGTCGCGAGCAAGCTCGCTCCTACAGGTGTTAGGGCAAACCAGGTCCCACAGTGACCGTGTTGTTTTTCAGATGGTGAGCAGGTCCATGAAACGGTTCACAGGCGTCGCCTCAAGCCGTGCCTGATCCTTGCACAACGCAAAAATCTGCGCGCTGCGTTGCGCGGTAAACCGCGTGGCCAGGTTGGCCTTGAACTTGTCTTCCAGCAGTGGAATGCCATCCACCCGACGGCGACGATGGCCAATCGGGTACTCCACCGCTACCTGCTCGGTGCAGGTGCCGTCCGTGAAAAACACCTGCACCGCGTTGGCAATCGAGCGTTTGTCGGCCTCCAGGTATTCGCGGCTGTAGCGCGGGTCTTCGACGATGACCATCTTGTCGCGCAGCTCATCGATGATCGGGTGGGCCGCGTGGAAATCGTCTTCATACTGCTCGGCCACCAGGTTGCCGAACGCCAAGGGCACGGCGGTCATGTACTGCAGACAGTGGTCGCGATCAGCGGCGTTGGCCAATGGGCCGACCTTGGAAATAATGCGAATCGCCGACTCGTGGGTAGTGATCACAATGCGCTCGATTTCATGCAGGCGATGCTTGACCTGCGGGTGCAGGGCGACTGCCGCTTCACAGGCGGTTTGCGCGTGGAACTCAGCCGGGAAGCTGATCTTGAACAGCACGTTTTCCATCACGTAGGTGCCGTAGGGTTGGGGCAGGCTGAAGGCGCGCTTGTCCTCGGGCTTGAGCGCCAGGTCCTTGTTGGTGTGGCTGAACAGCACGTCGTAGAAGCCCCATTGCGGCGCACTCAGCACGCCGGGGATGCCCATTTCACCACGCAAGGCGATGTCTGCCAGGCGCACGCCGCGGCTCGATGCATCGCCTGCCGCCCAGGATTTGCGCGAGCCGGCATTCGGCGCATGCCGATAGGTGCGCAACGCCTGGCCATCGACAAACGCGTGGGACAACGCCGATAGCAGTTGCTCGCGGTTGGCCCCCATCAGCTTGGCGGTGACCGCCGTGGTAGCGACTTTCACCAGCAACACATGGTCGAGGCCTACGCGGTTGAAGGAGTTTTCCAGGGCAATCACACCTTGGATTTCGTGGGCCATGATCATCGCTTCCAGCACCGCACGCACAGTGAGCGGCGCGTCGCCATTGGCCAGGCGCTTTTGCGACAGGTGATCGGCCACGGCGAGGATGCCGCCAAGGTTGTCCGAAGGGTGGCCCCATTCAGCGGCGAGCCAGGTGTCGTTGTAGTCGAGCCAGCGCACGATGCAACCGATGTCCCAAGCGGCCTTGACCGGGTCCAGGCGATACGAAGTGCCCGGCACCCGTGCGCCGAACGGCACCACGGTGCCCTCCACCATCGGCCCCAGGTGCTTGGTGCATTCGGGGAAGCGCAGGGCCAGCAGGCCACAGCCGAGGGTGTCCATCAGGCAGTTGCGGGCGGTATCCAGGGCGTCCTGGGAGTCGATGCGGTAGTTGAGGACGTAGTCGGCGATGTCCTGCAACACCGGGTCGTAGTCGGGGCGGTTGTTCTGGTCGACGTTGGCGCTCATGGCAGTTCTCCTAAAGGTGGGTTTATTCCTCAAGCTCACGGTTAATCATCAGGGCGGGTCTGGTTGCCTGCCTTGGAACAAAGATCCCTTGTGGGAGCGGGCTTGCCCGCGATTACGATTTTTCAGTTGATAAAAATGTCGACTGATACTCCGTCATCGCGGGCAAGCCCGCTCCCACAGGGGCGCTGTGTAGACCTTTAGAAGGCGTCGCCGGGGATGCGCACGTAGCCTTCCATCAACACCCGCGCACTGCGGCTCATGATGGCTTTTTTCACCACCCATTCACCGTCCACCTGGCTGGCCTCGGCGCCGACGCGCAAGGTGCCGGACGGGTGCCCGAAGCGCACGGCATTGCGTTCCACGCCGCCTGCCGCGAGGTTGACCAAGGTGCCGGAAATCGCCGCGGCGGTGCCAATCGCCACCGCCGCGGTGCCCATCATCGCGTGGTGCAGTTTGCCCATGGACAAGGCACGCACCAGCAGGTCCACATCGCTGGCCTTGATCGCCTTGCCACTGGAGGCCACGTAATCGGCAGGCTTGGCCACGAACGCCACCTTGGGCGTGTGCTGGCGCTGGGCGGCTTCGTCCAGGTGTTTGATCAAGCCCATGCGCAACGCGCCATACGCCCGCACAGTCTCGAACATCGCCAAGGCCTTGGGGTCGCTGTTGATCGCGCCTTGCAGCTCGGTACCGGTGTAGGCCAGGTCTTGGGCATTGATGAAAATCGTCGGGATACCGGCGTTGATCAACGTGGCCTTGAAGGTACCGACGCCGGGCACCTCCAGGTCGTCGACGAGGTTGCCGGTGGGGAACATCGAGCCACCACCGCCCTCTTCTTCCGCCGCCGGGTCCATGAACTCCAGCTGCACTTCGGCGGCCGGGAAGGTCACGCCGTCCAGTTCAAAGTCGCCGGTTTCCTGCACCGCGCCGTCAGTGATCGGCACGTGGGCAATGATGGTCTTGCCGATGTTGGCCTGCCACACCCGCACCACGGCCACGCCGTTATGGGGTACGCGGGCCGCATCGACCAGGCCGGCGCTGATGGCGAACGAGCCCACCGCCGCCGACAGGTTGCCGCAGTTGCCACTCCAATCGACAAATGGCTTGTCGATGGAGACCTGGCCGAACAGGTAATCCACGTCGTGATCGGCGCGGCTGCTTTTGGCCAGGATCACGGTCTTGCTGGTGCTCGAGGTGGCCCCACCCATGCCGTCGATCTGCTTGTCATAGGGGTCGGGGCTGCCAATCACCCTCAGCAACAAGGCGTCGCGTGCAGGGCCTGGTACCTGCGCCGCTGTGGGCAGGTCCTGTAGGCTGAAGAACACGCCCTTGCTGGTGCCGCCACGCATGTACGTGGCGGGGATTCTGATTTGCGCTACGTGTGCCATGGTTATCCTCTTCAGGCGGTCGCCTTTGATTCCAGGAAGTCCTGGGCGAAACGTTGCAACACGCCACCCGCCTCGTAGATCGACACTTCTTCAGCGGTGTCCAGGCGACACGTCACCGGCACCTCGACACGTTCGCCATTCTTGCGGTTGATCACCAGAGTCAGTTGCGCACGCGGGGTGCGCTCGCCGACCACATCATAGGTTTCACTGCCGTCGATCTTGAGGGTGTGGCGGTCGGTGCCTGGCAGGAATTCCAGGGGCAGCACGCCCATGCCCACCAAGTTGGTGCGGTGGATGCGCTCGAAGCCTTCGGCGGCAATCGCTTCCACACCGGCCAGGCGTACGCCCTTGGCCGCCCAGTCACGGGACGAGCCCTGGCCATAGTCGGCGCCGGCGATGATGATCAGCGGTTGCTTGCGCTCCATGTAAGTCTCGATGGCTTCCCACATCCGCGTGACTTTGCCTTCCGGCTCGATACGCGCAAGAGAGCCCTGCTTGACCTTGCCGTTTTCCTGCACCATTTCGTTGAACAGTTTCGGGTTGGCGAAGGTGGCGCGCTGCGCCGTCAAATGGTCGCCCCTGTGGGTGGCGTAGGAGTTGAAGTCGACCTCGGGCAAGCCCATTTTCGCCAGGTATTCACCGGCGGCGCTGTCGAGCATGATCGCGTTGGACGGCGACAAGTGGTCGGTGGTGATGTTGTCCGGCAGCACCGCCAGCGGACGCATGCCCTTGAGCGGTCGTGCTCCGGCCAGCGCGCCTTCCCAGTACGGCGGGCGGCGGATATAGGTGCTTTGTGGGCGCCAGTCGTACAGCGGCGTGACCTTGGGCCCGGCGTCTTCGTGGATGGCGAACATCGGGATATACACCGCACGGAATTGCTCGGGTTTTACCGAAGCCTTGACCACCGCGTCGATCTCTTCATCGCTCGGCCAGATGTCCTGCAGGCGGATTTCCTTGCCGTCGGCGTCCAGGCCGAGCACGTCCTTCTCGATGTCGAAACGGATGGTGCCGGCAATCGCATAGGCCACCACCAGCGGAGGCGACGCCAGGAAGGCTTGCTTGGCGTAGGGGTGAATGCGCCCGTCAAAGTTGCGGTTACCCGACAACACTGCGGTGGCGTACAGGTCGCGGTCGATGATCTCTTGCTGGATCACCGGGTCGAGCGCGCCCGACATGCCGTTGCAGGTGGTGCAGGCAAAGGCCACCACGCCAAAACCGAGTTTTTCCAGCTCATGGCCAAGTCCCGCTTCTTCCAGGTACATGGCCACGGTTTTCGAGCCTGGCGCCAGGGACGACTTGACCCACGGCTTGCGGGTCAGCCCCAGCTTGTTGGCGTTGCGTGCCAACAGGCCGGCGGCGATCACGTTGCGCGGGTTGCTCGTGTTGGTGCAACTGGTGATGGCAGCGATGATCACCGCGCCGTCGGGCATTTGCCCCGGCACGTCATCCCATTGGCCGGCAATGCCTTTTGACGCCAGGTCGCGGGTGGCCAGGCGGGCATGGGGGTTGCTCGGGCCGGCCATGTTGCGCACGACGCTGGAGAGGTCAAAGCTCAGGCTGCGCTCGTACCGCGCGCCTTTCAGGTCGTCGGCCCACAGGCCGGTGTGACGTGCGTATTGCTCGACCAGAGCGACCTGCTCATCTTCGCGGCCGGTGAGTTTGAGGTAAGCGATGGTTTGCGCGTCGATGTAGAACATCGCGGCGGTGGCGCCGTACTCCGGGGCCATGTTGGAGATGGTCGCTCGGTCACCCAAGGTGAGTGCCGCAGCCCCTTCGCCGAAGAACTCCAGCCAGGCGCCAACAACTTTCTGCTGACGCAGGAACTCGGTGAGCGCCAGCACCATATCAGTGGCGGTGATGCCCGGTTGCAGCTTGCCGGTCAGTTCCACGCCCACGCTTTCCGGCAAGCGCATCCACGACGCGCGGCCGAGCATCACGCTCTCGGCTTCCAGGCCACCGACGCCGATGGCGATCACGCCCAGGGCATCCACGTGGGGCGTGTGGCTGTCGGTGCCAACACAGGTATCCGGGAAGGCCACACCGTCACGCACCTGAATCACCGGAGACATTTTCTCCAGGTTGATCTGGTGCATGATGCCGTTGCCCGGCGGGATCACATCGACGTTCTTGAAGGCCTTTTTGGTCCACTCGATAAAGTGGAAACGGTCTTCGTTGCGACGGTCTTCAATGGCGCGGTTTTTTTCGAACGCTTGCGGGTCAAAGCCACCGGCCTCGACGGCCAGGGAGTGGTCGACGATCAATTGGGTGGGCACCACCGGGTTGACCTGCGCCGGGTCGCCGCCTTGCTGGGCGATGGCATCACGCAGGCCGGCGAGGTCGACCAGGGCGGTCTGGCCAAGGATGTCATGGCACACCACGCGGGCCGGGAACCAGGGGAAGTCGAGGTCGCGCTTGCGCTCGATCAGTTGGCTCAGGGACGCGTCGAGGGTGGCAGGGTCACAACGGCGCACCAAGTTCTCGGCCAGGACGCGCGAGGTGTAAGGCAAGGTGGCGTAGGCGCCGGGGGTGATTGCTTCGACAGCCGCACGGGCGTCGAAGAAATCCAGGCGGCTGCCGGGGAGCGGTTTGCGAAATTCAGTGTTCATCGTCAGGACTCGGTCACGGTAAGTGCAAAAGAAGCCGGATCCAGAGTTGGAATGAGACCTAAATGTGGGAGCGGGCTTGCTCGCGAAAGCGGCGTGTCATTCAACACACTCGGCGACTGTTACACCGCATTCGCGAGCAAGCCCGCTCCCACACTTTGATCGGGTTTCCAGCCCGAGATAGTAGTTTTTCAGCGACGTTCGATTGGCACGAACTTGCGCTGCTCAACGCCGGTGTACTCGGCGCTTGGACGGATGATGCGGTTGTTGGCGCGCTGCTCGAACACATGCGCAGCCCAGCCGGTCAGGCGCGAGCACACGAAGATCGGCGTGAACAGCTTGGTCGGAATGCCCATGAAGTGGTACGCCGAGGCATGGTAGAAATCGGCGTTGGGAAACAGCTTTTTCTGTTCCCACATGGTCTTGTCGATGGCTTCGGAGACCGGGAACAACACGGTGTCGCCCACTTCGTCAGCGAGTTTTTTCGACCAGCCCTTGATCACCTCGTTGCGCGGGTCGCTGTCTTTATAGATCGCGTGGCCAAAGCCCATGATCTTGTCTTTGCGCGCCAACATGCCAAGGGTGCCTTCAACCGCTTCCTGGGCCGAGGAGAAACGCTCGATCATTTCCATCGCCGCTTCGTTGGCACCGCCGTGCAGCGGGCCGCGCAGGGAGCCGATGGCAGCGGTGACGCAGGAATACAGGTCGGACAGGGTCGATGCACACACCCGTGCGGTGAAGGTCGAAGCGTTGAATTCGTGTTCGGCGTAGAGGATCAGCGACCCGTTCATCACTTTGACGTGCAGCTCGCTTGGTTTCTTGCCGTGCAGCAGGTGCAGGAAGTGGCCGCCGATGCTCGGTTCGTCGGTCACGCAGTCGATGCGCTGGCCGTCGTGGCTGAAGCGATACCAGTAGCACATGATCGCTGGGAACGCGGCGAGCAGGCGGTCGGTGACATCGCGCTGCACGCTGAAATCTTTCTCGGGCTCGATATTGCCCAGGAACGAGCAACCGGTGCGCATCACGTCCATCGGGTGGGCGTCGGCGGGGATGCGTTCGAGCACTTCTTTCAGGGCTTGGGGCAGGTCACGCAGTTTGCTCAGCTTGTTGCTGTAGGCGTCCAGTTCTGCCTGGGTTGGCAATTCACCGTACAGCAGCAGGTAGGCGACTTCTTCAAACTGGGCGTCGGCGGCCAGTTCGCGCACGTCATAGCCACGGTAGGTCAGGCCGGCGCCGGCCTGGCCCACGGTGGACAGTGCAGTCTGCCCGGCGACCTGGCCACGCAGGCCAGCACCACTCAATACTTTAGCTTCAGCCATGTTCGTTCTCCAATTTTGTAGTTGTTCAGGGAACCACAGGGTTTATTTCTTCGCGGCGAACAGCGCGTCGAGCTTCTGCTCGAAGGTGTGGTAGTCGATGCGATCGTAAAGCTCCATGCGCGTTTGCATGGTGTCGATCACGTTCTGCTGGGTACCGTCGCGACGAATCGCGGTGTAGACATTCTCGGCGGCCTTGTTCATGGCACGGAAGGCCGAGAGCGGGTACAGCACAATGGAAACATCCGCAGATTTCAACTGTTCGGTGGTGTACAGCGGTGTCGCGCCGAACTCGGTGATGTTCGCCAGGATCGGCGCCTTCACGCGGGAGGCGAACAGCTTGTACATCTCCAGTTCAGTGATGGCTTCCGGGAACACCATGTCGGCACCGGCCTCGATGCACGCGGCAGCACGTTCCAGGGCAGACTCCAGGCCCTCGACCGCCAGGGCGTCGGTGCGCGCCATGATCACGAAGCTGTCATCGGTACGCGCATCCACGGCGGCCTTGATGCGGTCGACCATTTCCTGCTGGGACACGATTTCTTTGTTCGGGCGGTGACCGCAGCGCTTGGCGCCGACCTGGTCTTCGATATGAATGGCGGCGGCGCCGAACTTGATCATCGACTTGACGGTACGCGCCACGTTGAACGCCGAGGAGCCGAAACCGGTGTCCACGTCCACCAGCAGCGGCAGGTCGCACACGTCGGTAAGGCGGCGCACGTCGGTGAGCACGTCATCCAAGCCGGTGATGCCCAGGTCTGGCACGCCGAGGGAGCCGGCGGCTACACCGCCACCTGACAGGTAAATCGCCTTGAAACCAGCGCGCTTAGCCAAGAGCGCGTGGTTGGCGTTGATGGCGCCCACCACTTGCAAGGGCTGTTCGCTGGCGACGGCGTCACGGAAACGCTGGCCGGGAGTGCTGTTGTTGTTGGAACTCATGACTCACCTCGTGATGAAGGCGCACCGTCCGGGAAGTGACGGGCAATGTTGCGTTTGGAGGCGCCGATATGCCGGCGCATCAACAGTTCGGCCAGTTCACCGTCGCGATCGGCAATCGCGTCCAGAATGCGGTGATGCTCGGCAAAGGCCTGGCGTGGACGATTGGGGGTGGCGGAGAACTGGATGCGATACATGCGCACCAATTGGTACAGCTCGCCGCAGAGCATTTGGGTGAGGGTGCGGTTACCGGCGCCTTGAATGATGCGGTAGTGAAAATCGAAGTCGCCTTCCTGCTGGTAATAGCCGACACCGGCCTGGAACGCGGCATCCCGTTCATGGGTGTGCAATACCTGGCGCAGTTCTTCGATTTCCGCGTCGGTCATGCGCTCGGCGGCCAGGCGACAGGCCATGCCCTCCAGGGACTCGCGAATTTCGTACAGTTCGACCAACTCGGCGTGGCTCAAAGACACCACGCGCGCGCCGACGTGAGGCACCCGCACCAGCAGGCGCTGGCCTTCCAGGCGATGGATCGCTTCGCGCAATGGGCCGCGGCTGATGCCGTAGGTGCGCGCCAGCTCCGGCTCGGAAATCTTGCTGCCGGGGGCGATTTCGCCTTTGACGATGGCGGCCTGGATACGCCGGAAGACGTTCTCCGACATGGTCTGGGAATCGTCTGGTGCCACGGCTGGTTTTTCCAGTTGCTCCAACATATTGTCGACACCTTTAAAAGCAATGCCGCAAAAACTAGCCAATTAGCCCCGCATAGTCAAAGAATAAATACACATTGTCGACAATCGTCTAATAACCGCCTCATTCGCTTGCCAAGGCATGGCCGCCTGCCAGCGCTGGCGCCAAAAAAGCATCATGTTAGAATGCCCGCCGCTTTTGCCTGACATCAGATGATGAAAGGGCGCACCCGAGATTGCGCAGCAATGCCAGTCGCCTTGAAATGAACAGTGCACTGCCCTGCCTCAGGATTTATGAGACTCAAGCCTTACCTACTAGTGATGTGCCTGCTGTGCATACCGAGCCTTGGCGCTGGCGCCGAGAAGACCGTGTACGGCCTGAATGAATACGCCAAGCTTGCAGGTATCGACCTGGAAGTGGCGGCCAAACTCGACACCGGCGCCAAGACCGCCTCGTTGAGTGCCCGCGATATCAAGCGCTTCAAGCGCAATGGCGAATCCTGGGTCCGCTTCTACCTGGCCATCGACACCGCCCATTCCCACCCCATCGAACTGCCCCTGGCGCGTGTCAGCAAGATCAAGCGCCGCGCCGGCGACTACGACCCCGATGAAGACAAGAACTACACCGCCCGCCCAGTGATTGCGCTGGATATCTGCATGGGCAGTGCTTTACGCAGCATCGAAGTGAACTTGACTGACCGCAGCGCATTCCAATACCCGCTGCTGATTGGCTCCGAAGCCTTGAAACGCTTTGATGCGCTGGTCGACCCCAGTCTTAAATATGCAGCAGGCAAACCTGCCTGCGCCGCCGACGCTTAATACCGCCGAGTAAACCGAATGCGCTCTCTGACCCTGCACCTGAAAATCCTGATCACCTTGCTGGTGGTGCTGGGCATTTCGGTCACCGCCTATCAGATCTTCGTGCTGGGGATTCCCGTCACCGAAGATGCCACCGACGACTTGTGGAACATCGACGCCAAGGTCGAGTTCGTCGCCAACCCGAAAGACCCGGTCAAGATCCAGATGTTCGTGCCGCCCCTGAGCCGCGACTTCGTCAGCCTCAATGAAAGCTTTATCTCCAACAACTATGGGGTGAGCGTCAACCGTATCGACGGCAACCGCAAGGTCACCTGGTCGGCGCGCCGGGCCAAGGGCAACCAGACCCTCTATTACCGCCTGGTGCTGACCAAGCGCTACAGCGGCGAGAAGGTCAAGATCAAAGGCCCGACCTTCCGCGACAGCATCGCCGTGGAAGGCCCCGAGAAGATCGCCGCCGAAGCCCTGCTGGCGCCGATCCGCCAGCACTCGGCCGACGTCGAGACCTTTATCAGCGAAGCCATCAAGCGCACCAACAACCTCAACGACGACAATGTGAAGTTGCTGCTGGCCGGCGACCCCTCGACGCCGCACAAAGCCAAGATCGTCGAACTGCTGCTGTCCATCGCCCACGTGCCAGTAGAGAAAGTCCACACCATCCGCCTGGTGGCCGACCAGCCGCAAACCCCGGAGCTGTGGCTGCGCAGTTTCAACGGCAACGACTGGCTGTACTTCAACCCGGAGACCGGCGAACAGGGCCTGCCCGCCGACCGCCTGCTGTGGTGGACCGGCGATGAAAACCTGATTACGGTCGATGGCGGCAAGAAGGCCATGGTGACCTTCAGCCTCAACAACAGCGAAATGAACGCGATTCGCCTGGCCAAGCTGACCGACGAAAACACCGACGCCAACTTCCTCGAATACTCGCTGTACGGCCTGCCGCTGCAAACCCAACAGACCTTCATGATCATGGTGATGATCCCGATTGGCGTGCTGGTGATCCTGATCCTGCGTAACCTCATCGGCCTGCAGACCCTGGGCACCTTCACCCCCGTGCTGATCGCCCTGGCGTTCCGCGAGACCCAGTTGGGCTTCGGGATTGTGCTGTTCACGATCATCACGGCCCTGGGCCTGTCGCTCAGGTCGTACCTTGAACACCTGAAACTGCAAATGCTGCCGAGGCTGTCGGTGGTGCTGACCTTCGTGGTGGTGTTGATTGCCGCCATCAGCCTGTTCAGCCACAAGCTGGGGCTGGAGCGTGGCTTGTCGGTGGCGCTGTTCCCGATGGTGATCCTGACCATGACCATTGAACGCCTGTCGATCACCTGGGAGGAACGTGGTGCCAACCATGCGCTGAAAGTCGCGATTGGCACGCTGTTCGCCGCCTCCCTGGCGCACCTGATCATGAGCGTGCCGGAGCTGGTGTACTTCGTGTTCACCTTCCCGGCGATCCTGTTGATTCTGGTGGGCTTCATGCTGGCCATGGGTCGCTATCGCGGCTATCGCCTCACCGAGCTGGTGCGCTTCAAGGCGTTCCTGAAGGCTGACTCTTGATGTTCGGCTTCTGGAAGACCTGGAAGGCCCTGGAAGCGCGGGGGATCATGGGCATCAATCGGCGTAATGCCGACTACGTGCTCAAGTACAACAAGCGCAGCCTGTACCCTATCGTGGATGACAAGATCATCACCAAGGAACGGGCCCTGGCGGCCGGCATCCACGTGCCGGAAATGTACGGGGTGATCTCCACCGAAAAGGAAATCGACAAGCTCGACGAGATTATCGGTGGGCGCAGCGACTTCGTGATCAAGCCCGCCCAGGGCGCCGGCGGTGACGGCATCCTGGTGGTGGCCGACCGGTTTGAAGGGCGCTATCGCACGGTGTCCGGCAAAATCATCAGCCATGAGGAGATCGAGCACCAGATTTCCAGCATCCTCACCGGCCTGTATTCCCTGGGCGGCCACCGCGACCGCGCATTGATCGAGTACCGCGTGGTGCCCGACCAGATCTTCAAGAGCATCAGCTACGAAGGCGTGCCAGACATTCGCATCATCGTGCTGATGGGCTACCCGGTGATGGCGATGCTGCGCTTGCCCACCCGCCAGTCCGGCGGCAAGGCCAACCTGCACCAGGGCGCGATCGGCGTGGGTGTAGACCTGGCCACCGGCCTGACCCTGCGCGGCACCTGGCTGAACAACATCATCACCAAGCACCCCGACACCACCAACGCGGTAGATGGCGTGCAACTGCCCAACTGGGACGGTTTCATGAAGCTCGCCGCCGGCTGCTACGAGCTGTGCGGGCTGGGTTATATCGGCGTGGACATGGTGCTGGACCAGGAAAAAGGCCCGCTGATCCTTGAGCTGAACGCACGGCCTGGGCTGAACATCCAGATTGCCAACGACTGCGGCCTGACTCTGCGCACCCATGCGGTGGAGGCACGACTGGAAGAACTCAAGGCGGCCGGCGTGATAGAAACGCCGGAAGAGCGTGTGAAGTTCGTGCAGGAAATGTTCGGCCATATACCGCCCGTGGAAGGCTGATCCGGTCTTCGAACTGTCTATCCCCGACATCCCCTCTAGGAGCAAATCCTACAGGGGACTACAATCCCTCCCCCGCGCCACTGGCTGATCCACCCCCGCATGTCGACCTGTTCCGTATACCCGTTGCCCTACCGGGCCAATCCCACCGAGTTCTTTGCGGTCATTCGCCACGCCCCTGGTGCGGTGCTGCTCGACAGCGGCCGCCCGATGGCTGTTCGCGGCCGGTATGACCTGCTCAGTGCCTGGCCCGAAGCGACCCTGACGGTTGGGCCGGACGAAAGTGGCGGTGATTTCCTGCAACGCTTGCGCAAGAACCTGACGCAGTTGGGTCAAGCGACATTGCCTGACGGCTATGACTTACCGTTTGCCGGTGGTTTGATCGGTTACCTGAGCTATGACTTTGGTCGGCACCTGGAGCAGGTTTCACACCTGGCCGTGGACGATTTGCATCTGCCCGATGCGCGTTTCGGGCTCTATGCCTGGGCGCTGGTCAGCGATCACCAGGTGCAAACCAGCCAGTTGGTCTTTCACCCTGCGCTGGCCGACAGCGAGCGGCAACGCTTGATCAACGTGTTCAGTCAGGCACAAAGCGATGCGCCGACGACCTTCAAGCTTCACGGCCCCATGGTCCCGGACCTCAGCGCCGAGGCGTATCACCAGGCCATCATTCGCATTCAGGATTACATCCAGGCCGGCGACTGCTACCAGGTCAACTTTGCCCAACGCTTTCGTGCGCCGTGCATCGGCGATCCATGGGCAGCCTACTGCGCGCTGCGCGAAGCCTGCCCGACGCCGTTTTCCGGGTTCCAGAGTTTGCCCGATGACGGCGCGGTGCTGAGCCTGTCGCCGGAACGCTTTGTGCGCATCAGCGAGCGTCAGGTGGAAACCCGCCCGATCAAGGGCACCCGCCCTCGCGGTTTAACCCCCGAAGAGGATGCCGCCAACGCCGCTGAGTTGCTCGCCAGCCCCAAGGACCGCGCAGAAAACCTGATGATCGTTGACCTGCTGCGCAACGACCTCGGCCGCAGTTGCCGCATAGGCTCAGTGAAAGTGCCGGAGCTGTTCAGCCTGGAAAGCTACCCCAACGTGCACCACCTGGTGAGCAGCGTCACCGGCGTATTGGCCGACGACAAAGACGCCCTCGACCTGATCGCCGGCAGCTTCCCCGGCGGCTCCATCCCGGGCGCGCCGAAGCTTCGTGCGATGCAGATTATCGACGAACTTGAACCCACCCGCCGCGGGCTCTATTGCGGGTCGCTGGTGTACCTGGACGTGCGCGGCGAGATGGACAGCTCCATTGCCATCCGCAGCTTGCTGGTCAAGGACGGGCAGGTGTGTTGCTGGGGTGGCGGTGGGATTGTGGCGGACTCAGAGTGGCAGGCGGAGTATCAGGAGTCGCTGACGAAGGTGCGGGTGTTGTTACAGACATTGGAAAGTTTGTAGGGCCTGTACCGGCCCCATCGGGGGCAAGCCCCCTCCCACCTTCGACCGCGCCGCGATCAAAGGTGGGAGCTGGCTTGCCTGCGATGGGGCAATCAGCCTCGCAGAAACACTTACAGGCTCAACTGCCGATTCGACGCCTTGATAAACTCTTTCTTCAGGTCTTCAAACGTATGCACCGCCGGGAACTGCGGGAATTCGCGAATCACATTGTCCGGCGCATGGAACAGAATCCCGCGGTCAGCTTCACCCAGCATGCTGGTGTCGTTGTAGGAATCACCGGCAGCGATCACGCGGTAGTAGAGGGTTTTGAATGCCAGCACCGATTGGCGCTTGGGGTCTTTCTGGCGCAGTTGGTAGCTGACCACCCGGTCGTTTTCATCGGTGATCAAGCGGTGGCAAAGCAAAGTCGGGAAACCCAGCTGACGCATCAGCGGTTGGGAGAATTCGTAGAAGGTGTCGGACAGGATCACCACCTGGAAACGCTCACGCAGCCAGTTGACGAACTCGATGGCGCCGTCCAGCGGCTTGAGTGTGGCGATCACGGCCTGGATATCGGCCAGCTTGAGCCCATGCTCGTCGAGGATGCGCAGGCGTTGCTGCATCAGCACGTCGTAGTCGGGGATGTCACGGGTGGTGGCGCGCAGGGATTCGATACCGGTTTTTTCGGCGAAGGCGATCCAGATTTCCGGAACCAGCACCCCTTCCAGGTCAAGGCAGGCAATTTCCACACGACACTCCTATTAGATGTTGTTAGTTGAGCGAGCAAAAGGACTGCCGAACTCTAGCGACTCAAGCCCGCCGCCGCAACGCGGGACAGATTTTGATACCATCGCCCTCCTAGAGAGCGCTCAGCGCCACTGACCTGTAGGAACCGTCCTGATGAACCAAGCCTTCGACGTCGTTGAACTCGCCACGACTTATGCCAACAAGTCTGCCCAGGACATTCTCAAGCTGGCGTTCAGCCAGTTCGGCGATGACCTGTGGATTTCCTTCAGCGGTGCCGAGGATGTGGTGCTGGTGGACATGGCCTGGAAGCTGAACAAGAACGTCAAGGTGTTCAGCCTCGACACTGGCCGCCTGCACCCCGAGACCTACCGGTTTATCGAGCAGGTGCGTGAGTTCTACAAGATCGACATCGAGCTGATCTCGCCGGACTCAAGCAAGCTGGAGCCCTTCGTCAAAGACAAAGGCCTGTTCAGCTTCTATAAGGACGGCCATGGCGAATGCTGCGGCATCCGCAAGATCGAACCGCTGCGCCGCAAACTCGCAGCTGTGAGTGCCTGGGCCACCGGCCAGCGCCGCGACCAGAGCCCCGGCACTCGCAGCCAGGTGGCGGCGCTGGAAATCGACACGGCGTTCTCCACGCCGGAACGTACCCTGTACAAGTTCAACCCGCTGGCGCAGATAACCAGCGAGGAGGTGTGGGGTTATATCCGCATGCTGGAGCTGCCGTACAACAGCCTGCATGAGCGCGGTTTTATCAGCATCGGCTGCGAGCCCTGCACCCGGCCGGTATTGCCCCGCCAGCATGAGCGCGAAGGCCGCTGGTGGTGGGAAGAAGCCACGCAGAAGGAATGCGGGCTGCATGCGGGGAATATCATCAGCAAGGCTTGAGCCTCTGACGCGGTCAAAAACCCTGTAGAAGCAAGCTTGCTCGCGAAAAACGTCAACGATAACGCGTGCTTCCTGAATAAACGCGGGGTCGTTAAGTTTTTGGCGAGCAAGCTCGCTCCTACAGAAAGCGAGATTTGCTTTGTGGCCGGGCAAATCTTGTACACAACCCTGTAACCATAAGTGCCATTTTTGTGTGCAACTTAATATACAACGCACCAAAACGTAACATCTCCCTGCGCCAATGGCGCCGTCTATAAATAGCCCTCCAATTAACAAAAAAATAAATACCTGTTCAAACGGTCAACTTATAGTGCCCGTAATTCAGTAAGTTATTCTCAACCTATATAAAAACGAAATTAGCCAATATTTTCATATATCGAGAATTGGCACGCATATGGCTTAGGCAGAAGTACGCTTTGTATACAATCAATACAGAACCTACATACACTTTGCCATCCGCCGCTTTGCTGCAGATGCGCTGGAGCCTGCCGGAATGCGTACAAGTCTCTCGAACACCCTCGCACTGGATCTGCCCTCCTCCCCATTAAATCCTGCAGCCACAGGCCCCGGCCCGCTGGTGCTCAGCCCACGCCTGCACAACAAGGACCTGGCGCCCACCAAGGTCGAAGGACGACGCTGGGGGCGCTATAGCATCTTCGCGTTGTGGACCAATGACGTGCACAACATCGCCAACTACTCATTCGCCATCGGCTTATATGCATTAGGCCTGGGCGGCTGGCAAATATTGCTGTCCCTGGGGATCGGCGCGGCGCTGGTGTACTTCTTCATGAACTTGTCGGGCTACATGGGGCAGAAGACCGGTGTGCCGTTTCCGGTTATCAGCCGCATCAGTTTCGGCATTCACGGGGCGCAAATTCCGGCGTTGATTCGGGCGGTGATTGCGATTGCCTGGTTTGGTATCCAGACCTACCTGGCCTCGGTGGTTTTCCGCGTACTGCTGACGGCCATTCATCCAGGGTTTGCCGATTATGACCACGACTCGGTTCTCGGCCTGTCGACCTTAGGTTGGGCGTGCTTTGTGGCGATCTGGCTGGTGCAGTTGGTGATCCTCGCCTATGGCATGGAAATGGTACGTCGCTATGAAGGCTTCGCCGGGCCGGTGATTCTGCTGACCGTGGCTGCGCTGGCCGGCTGGATGTACTTCCAGGCGAACGGGCAAATTGCCTGGTCGATCCGCGAGCCCCTGAGTGGCGGCGAGATGTGGCGCAATATCTTTGCCGGCGGCGCGCTGTGGCTGGCCATCTACGGCACCCTGATCCTCAACTTCTGCGACTTCGCCCGTTCCTCACCCTGCAGCAAGACCATCCAGGTCGGCAACTTCTGGGGCCTGCCGGTGAATATCCTGGTGTTCGCCGCGATTACCGTGCTGCTGTGCGGCGGGCAGTTCCAGCTCAATGGCCGCGTGATCGAAAGCCCGACCGAAATCATCGCGGCGATCCCTAACACCTTCTTTCTTGTGCTCGGCTGCCTGGCTTTCCTGATCGTCACCGTGGCGGTAAACATCATGGCCAACTTCGTCGCTCCGGCCTTTGTGCTGAGCAACCTGGCGCCCAAGTACCTGAACTTCCGCCGCGCCGGGTTGATCAGCGCCTTCGTTGCCGTGCTGATCCTGCCGTGGAACCTCTATAACAGCCCGTTGGTGATCGTGTATTTCCTTTCTGGCCTGGGCGCGCTGCTGGGGCCGTTGTACGGGGTGATCATGGTCGATTACTGGCTGATCCGTAAAAGCCAGGTGGACGTGCCGCAGCTGTACAGCGAAGACCCCCAAGGCATTTATTACTACAGCCGGGGGGTGAATATGCGTGCGGTGGCGGCGTTCATACCGGCGGCGGTGATCGCCATCCTGCTGGCGCTGTTGCCGGGGTTTGCCAGCGTCTCGCCGTTTTCCTGGTTGTTTGGCGCAGGCATTGCCGGGTTGCTGTACCTGCTGATTGCCAAGCGTCAACCGCACTACGCCGATGTCAGCGGCGAAAGCATTGCCGTCGATAACGTCAGTCATTAAACAAGGACTTTCCATGCGTATCCTCGTGGTCAACGTCAACACCACCGAATCCATCACCGAGACCATCGCCCAGCAAGCACGGGCGGTGGCTTCACCGGGCACCGAGATTGTCGGGCTCACCCCGTACTTCGGCGCCGAATCGGTGGAAGGCAATTTTGAGAGCTACCTGGCGGCCATCGCCGTGATGGACCGGGTGATGGCCTACGACCAGCCCTTTGATGCGGTGATCCAGGCCGGCTATGGCGAGCATGGCCGTGAAGGCCTGCAGGAACTGCTCAATGTACCGGTGGTGGATATCACCGAAGCGGCGGCCAGTACCGCGATGTTCCTGGGGCACGCCTACTCGGTGGTGACCACCCTGGACCGCACTGTGCCGCTGATTGAAGACCGGCTGAAACTCGCCGGCCTCTACCAGCGTTGCGCTTCGGTGCGCGCCAGCGGCATGGCGGTGCTGGAATTGGAAGAAGACCCGCTGGGCGCCATGGAGGCCATCGTGCGCCAGGCCGAACTGGCCATCCGCGACGACAAGGCCGAGGTGATCTGCCTGGGCTGCGGCGGCATGGCCGGGCTGGATGAGCAGATCCGCCAGCGCACCGGGGTTCCGGTGGTGGACGGGGTGACGGCGGCGGTGATGGTGGCCGAGTCGTTGGTGCGGTTGGGGTTGTCGACGTCGAAGGTCAGGACGTACGCCACGCCGCGACCAAAGAAGGTCATCGGCTGGCCGGGCAAGTTCGGGCGGTAGACCGATGCGCCTGCATCGCGGGCAAGCCCGGCTCCCACATTGGATCGCGATCACTGTGGGAGCCGGGCTTGCCCGCGATGGCCACGACTCGATGTAAGGCCGTGCTCAGATAGCACTGAACCGTTGAGCCAGTTTTTGCTCGGCAAACTGCTCAATAACGAAATCCACAAACGCCCGCGTCTTGCCCGGCAGCAATTTATGCTCGGCGTAGTAGATGGAAATATTGCCGTCGTCCACATACCAATCGGGTAACACCCGCACCAACGCACCGCTGTCCAGGAACGGCACCGCCATCGGCATGCTCACCAGCGCGATGCCAAGGCCCTGGGCACTGGCGCAGCACGCGGCTTCGGAGTCGCTCATGGTCATCGCCGGTTTCAGCACTAAAGGGCTGTGCTCGCGCTCACGGTGGGTCAGTTGCCATGAACGCACCCGGCCTGTTTGTGGCGAGCGGATCAAGATGCCAAGGCAGTGCGACAGGTCATCGGGCGCCAGCACCAGCGAGCGCCGCGCCAGGTAATCCGGCGACGCCACCAGCACCCGGTGCGCCGGGGTCAACTTGCGCGCCACCACGCCTTGGGGCAGCTCAAAACCACCGCCGATAGCGGCATCGAAGCCTTGGCCGATCAGGTCGACCTGGCGGTTATCGAAGTGCCAGTCCGGACTGATATCCGGAAAGCGCCGCATAAATTCGCCCAACAAAGGCACCACATACCGATTGCCGAACACCGGCCCCATACTGACCTTGAGTGTACCCACCGGCCGCCCTTCGGCACTGGCCAGGTTGGCGACCGCATTCTGGATGGTGGTGAGGCTGCCGCTGACTTCCGCCAGGAACATCTTGCCGGCTTCGGTCAGCGCCAGGCGCCGAGTGCTGCGCTGAAACAGCCGCACACCGAGGCGCGCCTCCAGCTTGGCGACGCTTTTACCCACCGCTGCGGGAGTGAGGCTCAGGTGCCGTGCAGCCTCGGCAAAGCTGCCACCCTCGGCGCTGCGCACAAAGCATTCGATACTGCCAAAGCTTTCCATATCGCCCCACTCTAAACTTTTGGTTTACACAGACTATAGCAACCACGGGCTACCGAGCTGCGCGGGTGAGGTCGATACTCGCCCCATCAACTACCTCGGAGATCGACATGACCACACACAACCTCACCGGCAAAGTCGCCTTGATTCAAGGCGGTTCCCGCGGCATCGGCGCCGCCATCGTCAAGCGCCTCGCCGCTCAGGGGGCAGCGGTTGCCTTTACCTACGTCAGCTCGGCCGCCAAGGCCCAAGCGTTGCAGAACGAAGTGATCAGCGAAGGCGGCAAAGCCCTGGCGATACAGGCCGACAGCGCCGATGCCACGGCGATTCGCGCTGCGGTGAAGGCTACAGTCGAGGCGTTTGGACGCCTGGATATCCTGGTGAATAACGCTGGCGTGCTGGCCATCGCGCCGCTGGACGAATTCAAGCTGGAAGACTTCGACCAGACCTTGGCGATCAACGTACGCAGCGTATTTATCGCCACCCAGGAAGCCGCCAAGCACATGGGCGAAGGTGGCCGGGTGATCAATATCGGCAGCACCAACGCCGAACGCATGCCCTTTGGCGGTGGCGGGCCCTACGCCATGAGCAAAGCGGCGCTGGTGGGGTTGACCAAGGGGTTGGCACGGGACCTGGGGCCACGGGGCATCACCATCAACAACGTGCAGCCTGGCCCGGTGGACACCGATATGAACCCGGCGAACAGTGATTTTGCCGAAAGCCTGATCGGGTTGATGGCGGTAGGTCGGTATGGGCATGTGGAGGAGATCGCCAGTTTTGTGGCGTATCTGGCCGGGCCGGAAGCGGGCTATATCACGGGCGCCAGCCTGACCATCGATGGTGGGTTCAGCGCCTGATTCTTTGCAGAACCGCAACCCAACTGTGGGAGCGGGCTTGCTCGCGAAGGCGGTGGGTCAGTTGATAAATCTACTGACTGACACCCTGCATTCGCGAGCAAGCCAGCTCCCACATTTTTGACCGCGCGGGGTCAGGCCATGGGAGGCAAGCCGTAGGCGGCCAGGTCAAAGTCGGCGAGTTTGCGAATAATCAGGTCAGCATGCTGGTACTTGCTGTCCGCCATCGCCTCATCGGGCACCGCAATGGCGGTCATGTTGGCAGCCTTCGCCGCCGTCACGCCGAACGGCGAGTCTTCGAACACCAGGCAATCCTCAGGTGCTACACCCAACCGACGCGCGGCGGTGAGGAAGATATCCGGCGCGGGCTTGGCGGCGCCGACTTCCGGGTCGTCGGCGGTGACGATGGTGTCGAACAGGCCAAACCATTCACGGTGCAGGGTGGTCTTGTGGCCAAACGAATTACGCGATGAACTGGTGCCCACCGCAATCGGAATATTGTGCGCCTTCAAGTGCCGCACCAACGCCTCGGCGCCGGGCATGCCCAGGGCCTTGGGAAAACGCTCGCTCATCAGCGGTTCACGAATTTCCAGAAACTCGGCGGGCGTGATCGGCAGGTCCAGCGCCTTGACCACATAGTCGGCCAAATCCTGGGCCCCCCGCCCGATGATGTGCTGTTTGATGCTCCAGTCGTAGGTACGGCCATAGCGTTCGGCAATGATCTGCGTCACTTCGGTGTAGATACCTTCGGTATCCAGCAACAACCCGTCCATATCGAAAATCACGGCCTTGATCGGGACAGCGGTACGCGGTGCATTCATCACAACACAACCTTGGGGCGAGGACTAAAAGGATTCAGCACAATAACGGCCCTCGTTGCCTGCAAGCAACCTTCGTGGACCACGACCGTTGATTCATGACCCGTTGACGCGGTTCTGAAAATATCGATTGAAAACCTTATAAAAGACTTATTAGACTTCCATGAACTCAATCCAATGGGCGCGAAAAGCCGTCAAACAATTGCTTCGGTTGCATTCGTACCATCAGCATTTTCGACTGGGACGGCAGCATCCAGGTCGTCAGCATCCAAGAGGTTAAAAAACGTGACGAGCGAACCTACTGCCGTACAGATCATCCACAATACGCAGGGCAAGCCAGCCTATGTGGTGATTCCCTATGAACACTATGTGGCGCAGCAAAACGATCCAAACCTGATCCCCCATGCGGTAGTCAGCCGCCTGGTGGATGGCGCAACACCTATCCGCGCGTGGCGCGAGCACCTGAGCTTGACCCAGGAAGAAGTCGCCCAACGCCTGGGTCTTTCACAATCGGCATTTGCCCAGCAGGAAGCGGTCAGCAAACCTCGCCGCACCACGCGGGAAAAGATAGCCAAGGCGTTCGGTATCAATGCCAGTCAACTGGAGCTATAACGTCACCCGGCAAGAATTCACGTATTCCTTTACTCAGATCGAGCTCAAACATGCTCTACCGCCTAGCCGCCGACGGCCTCGTGCTGTTCCACCTGGCCTTTATCCTGTTCGTGCTGTTCGGTGGCCTGCTCACCCTGAAGTGGCCCAGGGTAATGTGGCTGCACTTGCCCGCCGTTGCCTGGGGCATCGCGGTGGAGGTGCTGCACCTGCCCTGCCCGCTCACCCGTTGGGAAAACCTGTTTCGCCACCTGGCCGGGCAGGACGGTTATGGCGGCGGGTTTATCGAGCACTACATCCTCACGCTGATCTACCCCGCCGGGCTGACTGCCAATATCCAATTGCTGTTGGGAGCCGTGGTGGTGGTGATCAACCTCGCGGTGTATGGGCGGGTTATTCGCCGTTACGTACAGGCTTGAGACAGCGGCGCTGGTGAAAAATCAGCGCACCTCAATCCGTCGTGGTTGCATCTATATGTGGGAGCTGTCGAGCCCCAGCGAGGCTGCGATGGGATCACCGCAGAGCACGCGCCAGACTGAGCCATCTGCATCCCAGCCTCGCTGATCGATTTCAATCTGCCATCTGAGCGCTTAAAGTGTCGCCCCCGAGAATTGAATCTCGAGCTTGAATCTATGGAGTTATAAGTGAAATACCTCAGTAAAGTCGTAGCAGCAGCCGTACTTGGTTTCACCCTGGCAGGTTGCACCGGCACCGCCATGAAAACCCAGCAATACGACGCCAGCCAATACACCGTGCTGGGCCACAGCGAAGCCAGCGCCACCGGCATCATGCTGTTGGGCGTTATCCCCATTGGCCAGAACAACCGCTTCGTGCGCGCCCAGGATGCAGCCATCAAGGCCAAGGGCGGCGACGCGCTGATCAACACCCAAGTGCAGGAAAAGTGGTTCTGGGCCTGGGTATTGAACGGCTACACCACCAAGATCTCCGGTGATGTGATCAAGCTGAAAACCGCGCAGTAAGTATGAAACTGCCAGGGCGCTGACCCCGGCAAGCGACGTATCATGGGCCTGACCTTCGAGGATGGCCCATGAATCTCAGTATCGCTTACGCACTCGCCGCCGCCGCCCTGTTCGGGGCCAGCACCCCGCTGGCCAAAAGCCTTGGCCTGGGCCTCTCTCCCATCCTGCTCGCCGGCCTGCTCTACCTCGGCAGCGGCATCGGCCTTGCCGGTGTGCGCTTGATCCGTGATCGCGGCTGGAAACCTACCGGGCTAACCCCATCGGAATGGCCCTGGCTACTCGGCGCCATAGCCTTCGGCGGCATCCTCGGCCCCGTTGCATTGATGTTCGGCCTGACCCGCACCACCAGCGCTAGCGCCTCGCTAATGCTCAACCTTGAGTCGGTACTGACCGCCGTGATCGCCTGGGTCGTGTTCCGCGAAAACGCCGACCGACGCATCGTCCTCGGCATGCTCGCCATTGTGCTGGGCGGCGTGGTGTTGTCAGGGTCCGGTGCTGACGGCAGCCGCCAGGACTGGACCGGACCGCTTGCCGTTGCGCTGGCGTGTTTGTGCTGGGGGATCGATAACAACCTCACGCGCAAAGTGTCCGCGTCTGACGCATTGTTTATCGCAGGTGCCAAAGGCTTGATTGCGGGGCTGGTCAATTGCAGCCTGGCACTTTACCTCGGGGCGCAGATTCCCGGCATGGCGCAACTGGCGCCGATTCTACTGGTAGGTTTCCTCGGCTATGGCATCAGCCTGGTGATGTTCGTGCTGGCCCTCCGCGGGCTGGGCAGCGCGCGCACCGGCGCTTACTTCTCCACGGCACCCTTTCTCGGTGCTGCAGTGGCGTTGCTGGTGTTTGGCGAGTCGGTGACCGTGGCCTTCTGGATTGCCTCGGCGCTGATGGCCGTGGGCGTGTGGCTGCACCTGACGGAGCGGCATGCCCATGAGCATCTGCATGAGGCAACGCAACATGGGCATTGGCATGTGCATGATGAGCATCATCAACATGAGCATGGGTTTGAGTGGGACTCGAAGGTGCCTCATAGCCATGTGCATGCACATGGGGTGATGAGGCATAGCCATGCGCATTTTCCGGATGTGCATCATCGGCATAGGCATTGAGGGCGGGCTTAGGCATAGGGTGTGACGTCATGCGGCCGCAGACTGAAAGGCCAGACAACTGAGCTGATAAAAGTTGTACTTTTCAAACCCAGAAATCACAAAACCCCTGGTTTCTTTCGAAACCAGGGGTTTTGTTTACATCGAATTTGGCGGTGAAGGAGAGATTCGAACTCTCGATACAATTTCTTGTATACACACTTTCCAGGCGTGCTCCTTAAGCCACTCGGACACTTCACCGTATCTCGTCAAACCAGTTCAGTCTGTCGAGGCGCGCTAATGTAGTCGAAAGCCTTTCTGATGGCAAAGGTTTTTTTCAGAATTTTCATGCGGTTAGACGGTTATGCCATTCCCCTCCCGGCGAGGGGTGGTGATTGTGCCATTCTCGGGCATCGGCGGCAGGCGTCTGGAGCGCTTGCTGCGCCCTGCTGCGGGGTGTCTACCCATGGGGACGCGGGAAAAGCCTGACTGGGTAGTCAGTCACGGCGCTTTACCCGCGGGGGCGTGGTGAGTAACGTCTGTGCATCTATCTCTATAACAAGCCCTACAAGGAACCGCGTCATGAGTGAGTTGATTGCCTACCACTTCGAAGACGGTATCGCGACCCTGACCCTGAGCAACGGCAAGGTAAATGCCATTTCTCCGGCGGTGGTCAGTGAGTTTAATGCGGCGCTGGATCAGGCCGAGAAGGATCGGGCGGTGGTGATCATCACGGGCACGACGGGGATTTTGTCGGGCGGTTATGATTTGAAGGTGATGACCGCCGGCCCTAAAGAGGCAATCAGCCTGGTGACTTCAGGTTCGACCCTGGCGCGGCGGATGTTGGCGCATCCGTTCCCGGTGATCGTGGCCTGCCCAGGCCATGCGGTGGCCAAGGGCGCGTTCCTGTTGTTGTCGGCCGATTATCGGATTGGCGTCGAAGGCCCGTTCAGCATTGGCCTCAATGAAGTGGCGATTGGCATGACCATGCACCACGCCGGTATCGAGTTGGCGCGCGATCGCCTGCGTAAGTCGGCGTTTCAGCGTTCGGTGATCAATGCCGAGATGTTTGATCCACAAGGCGCCCTGCACGCAGGTTTCCTCGACAAGGTGGTTGCACCGGAAGAACTGCAAGCGGCTGCACTGGAAGCGGCACGGCAGTTGAAGAAGATCAATATGAACGCGCACAAACACACTAAGTTGAAAGTACGCCGCACACTGCTCGAAGCCCTGGACGATGCAATTATCCAGGATCAGGGCCATAGCCTGAGCTAAGTCCTACACCTTTCGTGCCTGAGCCCGACCTTGAGTCGGGCTTTTTCTTACCTATGAATGTGAAACCTCCATAACCGCTCTAGTTAGCCGTTATCGGCCAATGTGGACACATGCGCTTAAACATCGGCTATCTCCTACGTCTGTAGGGGCAATTGCCGAATACAGTGCACATCCGTACACTGCGCCACCTTTTGTCCCGATGGGCCGTGTCGATGCTTTTTCTGTTGCGTATGTTGTTGATGGGCCTGCATTTTATGATCGCCGGCGTGCTGGGTGTGCTGGTCGGTGTGTGCCGGCCGTTCAATCCGGACAACAGCCGTCTCTGCGCTCGCCTCTATGCGTTGCCAGCCATGCGGATCCTGGGCTTGAACGTGAAGGCCGACGTCGACTCGCTGCGCAACAAGCCCGGTACCTGCGTGGTGATCGCCAACCATCAGTCCAACTACGATCTGTTTGTGCTCGGCAATGTAGTGCCGCATCGCACGGTCTGCATCGCCAAGAAAAGCCTGAAATGGGTACCGCTGTTCGGCCAGCTGTTCTGGCTGGCGGGCAATGTGCTGATTGACCGTGGCAATGCACACAAGGCGCGGCGTGCGATGCTGACCACCACGCATACCTTGCAGCATGAGGACACGTCGATCTGGGTGTTCCCGGAGGGCACGCGCAACCTGGGCAAAGGGTTGTTGCCGTTCAAGAAAGGCGCGTTCCATATGGCGATTGCGGCCGGTGTGCCTATCGTGCAGGTGTGTGTAAGTAACTATGTGACGCAGATGAAGCTCAATCGTTGGGCCAGTGGCAGTGTGCTGATACGCTCGTTGCCGCCGATTCCTACCTGTGGGTTGACGGTGGATGACATCCCTCATTTGCTGCTGACGTGTCAAACGCAGATGGATGAGTGCATCGCGCAGATGGACCGTGAGCTTGTAGGAGCGAGCTTGCTCGCGAAAAACGTATAAGCGACGCGGGTCACCTGATGGCGCTGCGTTATCGGTGACGATTTTCGCGAGCAAGCTCGCTCCTACAGGGGAGTGGGCAATGTCGGTGAGCAACAACGGAACGCCATTCAGGCTAAGCTGCCCAACATCTGTCCTCTTGATAAGAAGTGATCAGCACCATGGGTAGAGTTGTTGCGGCTGCCGTCTACAGCGCCGGTAAGAAAGTCTCGGATATTACTCTCGATGAAGGCGCGGCCTGGGCCGCCAAACCTGGGCACTTTGTGTGGATCGGCCTGGAAGAACCCAGCGCCCAGGAACTGAACAACCTGCAACGCCAGTTCAACCTGCACGAGCTGGCGATTGAAGACGCGATGGAAAAACACAGCCGCCCGAAGCTGGAAACCTTCGGCGACGCGCTGTTTATCGTCACCTACTCACCGGTGCGCGAGAACGGCAAGCTGGAGTTTATCGAAACCCATATCTTTGCCGGCAACGGCTATATCATCACCGCCCGCAACGGCCACTCGGCGTCCTACGGTTTTGTGCGCCAGCGTTGTGAGGCGCGCCCGTTGTTGCTGGAGCATGGGGAAGATTTCGTACTCTATGCGTTGCTGGATTTTGTCACCGAAAACTATCAGCCGGTGAGCGAGGCGATCCACGCCGAAATCGATGAACTGGAGCGTAACGTGCTGTGCAGTTCACTCAACGAGCGTGATATCCAGCACCTCCACGGCCTGCGCCGCGATGTGTTGCGGCTCAAGCGGCATGTGGCGCCCATGGTGGAAATCAGCCAGGAGTTGCAGAAGCTCAGCTTCCCGTTTATCGACAAGAACATGCGCCCGTATTTTCGTGACGTGCAGATCCATGTCACGCGGCAGATGGAAGACCTCACCACCTTGCGCGACATCGCCAGCCAGACCATCGAGATCGGTGTGCTGCTGGAAGCCTCGCGCCAGAGCGTGGTGCAGCGCAAGTTCGCCGCGTGGGCGGCGATCCTGGCGTTCCCCACGGCGGTGGCGGGGATTTATGGGATGAACTTCCAGAACATGCCCGAGCTGCAATGGCACTACGGCTATTTTGCGGTGCTCGGGTTTATTACCCTGGGCTGTACCGGGTTATGGGCCAGCTTCAAGCGTTCGGGCTGGCTTTAAGCCTTGGCTTCAGGCTGATGCGCAACGAAGCGCATCATCCATTCCGCCACGGTGACGCCGTGGTGGTCGCGTTCCAGGCTGGCCACGCCGTTGCTGTAGACCTTTTCACCCAGGGTTGTCTGAAGTATTTCCAGCAACTCACGGGAATAGTCGTGAACAAACTCCGGATGGCCCTGGAAGCACAGCACCTGGTCGCCGATGTGGTACGCGGCAAACGGGCAGAATTCGCTGGAGGCGATCACGGTGGCGTTTTCCGGCAAGGTGGTCACTTGATCCTGGTGGCTGATCAATAGCGTCAGCTCCGGCACCTCGGGGCTCATCCATGGCGTCTTGGCATCCAGTTTGTAGGCGTGGGTGCCCATGCCCCAGCCCTGGCTGGCACGTTCGGCCTTGCCGCCCAGCAGCAGCGCGAGCAACTGATGGCCGAAGCACACCCCCAGCAGCTTGTCGCCACGCTCATAGCGCGTGAGCAGGTAGGTCTTGAGGGTCTGGATCCAAGGGTCGGTACCGAACGAGTCGGCCTTGCTGCCGGTGATCAGGTACGCGTCAAACACTTCGTCATCCGGCGGGTACTCGCCCTGCACCACGTTGTAGACGACAAACTCGGCGGCAATCGGTTGCTTGGCGAACAGGCGCTTGAACATCTGCCCATAGCCTTGGTACTCATCGATCAAAGCGGGACGCAGAATATCGGTTTCCAGGATGCAGACGCGTAGCGACATAAAAAATACCTGACACGGCGATGGGAATATTGCACACCCAGAGCCTGCCCTGAAATACACCCCCAAAGCAAGCCCTCAATGGGCACCCACACACACTGTAGGAGCGAGCTTGCTCGCGAAAAACGTCAACGATAACGCAGGTAGCCTGGATAAAAGTGTTGCCTGTGCGTTCTTCGCGAGCAAGCTCGCTCCTACAGTGAAGCGTCTAAAACAGTGCGCCTTTTGCGGCTTTTTCCAGTAATAACGCCGGTGGCGAGAAACGCTCCCCGTACTCCTCGGCGAGGTAGCGGGCGCGGGCGATGAAGTCGTTCAGCCCGTACTGGTTGATAAACTGCAACGCGCCGCCACTCCATGCGGCAAAGCCGATGCCGAAGATGGAACCAACGTTGGCGTCCGCCGTGGACATCAACACGCCCTCCTCCACGCAGCGTACGGTTTCGATGGCTTGGATAAACAGCAAGCGGTCACGCACATCCTGGGGGGAGATTTGCTTGCCGGGCTGTTCAAAGCGGGTTTTCAGCTCAGGCCACAGATGCTTCTGGCCGCCAGCGGGATAGTCGTAAAAACCAGCGCCGGCCGCCTTGCCCGTGCGCTTGTATTCGTTGACCAACAGATCAATCACCGCCGTCGCCGGATGGTTCGGCATGGCCTTGCCTTCGGCCTGCAGGTCCTTGGCCGTTTGCTGTCGGATATGGCTCATCAGGCTGAGGGACACTTCATCGGACACCGCCAACGGCCCCACTGGCATCCCGGCCTTGCGCGCTTCGGTCTCGATCATCGGCGCAGCCACGCCTTCGCCGAGCATGGCGATGCCTTCGTTGGTAAAGGTGCCGAATACCCGCGAGGTGAAAAAGCCGCGACTGTCGTTGACCACAATCGGGGTTTTCTTGATTTGCAGTACGAAGTCAAACCCTCGGGCCAGGGTTTCGTCGCTGGTGCGCGCACCTTTGATGATTTCCACCAGGGGCATCTTGTCCACGGGGCTGAAGAAGTGCAGGCCGATGAACTTGGCTTGATCGGGCACCGCCGTGGCCAGGCCGCTGATGGGCAAGGTGGAGGTGTTGGAGGCGATCACCGCGTCGGCCCCCACCACGTTTTGCGCCGCAGCCGAGACCTTGGCCTTGAGTGCGCGGTCTTCGAACACGGCCTCGATGATCAGGTCGCAGCCGGCCAGGTCGGCGTCATCCTGGGTAGGATGAATGCGCGCCAGGGTGGTTTCGCGCTGTTCGGCGGTCAGTTGCCCACGGCTGACCTTCTTGTCCAGCAATGCAGCCGAATGGGCTTTGCCTTTTTCGGCGGCGGCCAGGGTGATGTCCTTGAGCACCACCTCGATACCCGCACAGGCACTGACATAGGCGATGCCCGCGCCCATCATCCCGGCGCCGAGCACACCGACCTTACGCGTGACGTAGGGCGCATAGCCCTGGGGGCGTGAGCTGCCGGCATTGATTTGGTTGAGCTGGAACCAGAAGGTGCCGATCATGTTTTTTGCCACTTGCCCGGTCACCAGTTCGGTGAAGTAGCGGGTTTCGATCAGGTGCGCGGTGTCGAAGTCCACTTGGGCGCCCTCAACGGCGGCACAGAGGATTTTCTCCGGCGCGGGGAAGCAGCCCTGGGTCTTGCTGCGCAAAATCGACGGCGCAATGGCGAGCATCTGCGCGACTTTAGGGTGGGACGGCGTGCCGCCGGGAATCGCGTAACCCTTGTTGTCCCAAGGTTGCCTGACTTCGGGATTAGCCAGAACCCAGGCACGGGCCTGTGCCAGCAATGCCTCGCGATCCGCCGCCACCTCATCAATCAAGCCCGCTTGCAGGGCCTGGGCAGGCCGGACTTTTTTACCTTCGAGCAAATACGGCAAGGCTTTTTCCAGGCCAAGCATGCGCACCATCCGCACCACGCCGCCGCCCCCTGGCAACAGGCCAAGGGTCACTTCCGGTAAACCCAGTTGCACTGACTTGTCGTCCAGCGCGACCCGGTGGTGGCAGGCCAGGCAAATCTCCCACCCACCGCCCAGGGCCGCGCCATTGATCGCGGCCACCACCGGTTTGCCGAGGGTTTCCAGGCGGCGCAACTGCGCTTTCAACACCAACACACTGTCGTAGAACGCCTTGGCCTGGGCTTTGTCGACCTTGATCAGCTCATTGAGGTCGCCGCCGGCAAAAAAGGTTTTCTTGGCCGAGGTGATCACTACCCCGGCGATCTCGTCCTTTTCCGCTTCCAGGCGCGTGAGGGTGGCCGCCATGGCTTCACGGTAGGCGGCGTTCATGGTGTTGGCGCTCTGGCCGGGCATGTCGAGGGTCAGCACCACGATCTGGTCCTGGCCTTTTTCGTAACGAATGGCATCGGTCATGACAAATTCCTTAGGCTCAGAGGCGTTCGATAATGGTGGCGATACCCATGCCACCGCCGACACACAAGGTGGCCAGGCCGTAGCGTTGCTGGCGCACCTCCAGCTCGTCGAGCAAGGTGCCGAGGATCGCGCAGCCGGTGGCGCCCAAGGGGTGGCCCATGGCGATGGAGCCGCCGTTGACATTGACCCGTGCGGCGTCGATGCCCATGTCCTTGATGAACTTGAGCACCACCGAAGCAAAGGCTTCGTTGACTTCGAACAGGTCGATGTCTTCAACCCGCAGGCCGGCCTTGGCCAGCGCCTTGCGAGTGGCCGGCGCGGGGCCGGTGAGCATGATGGTCGGGTCGGTGCTGGTCACCGCCGTGGCGACAATGCGCGCCCGTGGTTGCAGGCCCAGCTCGCGGCCCTTGGCCTCGGAGCCGATCAACATCAGCGCGGCGCCGTCCACGATCCCGGAGCTGTTGCCCGGCGTGTGCACATGGTGGATGCGCTCCACGTGGCTGTAGACCCGCAGCGCGGTGGCATCGAAGCCCATCTGGCCCATCATTTCGAAGCTGGGCTTGAGCTTGCCCAAGCCCTCGAGGGTTGAGTCGCCACGGATAAATTCGTCATGGTCCAGCAGCACGATGCCGTTCTGGTCGTGCACTGCGATCAGCGACTTATTGAAGGAACCGTCTGCCCGCGCCCTGGCGGCTTTCTGCTGGGACTGTAGGGCAAAACTGTCGACATCCTGGCGCGTGAAGCCTTCCAGGGTGGCGATCAGGTCGGCGCCAATGCCTTGGGGGGTGAAGTGGCTGTGCATATTGGTTTGCGGGTCGAGCACCCAGGCGCCGCCATCGCTGCCCATGGGCACGCGGGACATGGATTCGACACCGCCAACCACCACTAGGTCTTCGAAGCCGGAACGCACCTTCATCGCCCCCAGGTTCACCGCTTCCAGGCCTGAAGCGCAGAAGCGATTGACCTGCACACCGGCAACACAGACATCCCAGTCGGCCACCAGCGCGGCGGTCTTGGCGATATCGGCGCCTTGGTCGCCCACCGGTGTGACGCAGCCCAGGACGATGTCATCCACTTGGCGGGTGTCGAGGTCGCTGCGTTGCGCCAGCGCCGTAAGCAGGCCCGCCACCAGGTTTACCGGCTTGACGCTGTGCAGGGCACCGTCGGCCTTGCCTTTACCCCGGGGCGTGCGTATCGCATCAAAGATCAAAGCTTGGGTCATGACATCCTCGAACCGCTGTGGGTGTGTGCCCCTACCTTAGGCCCGATTGACACGGTTTCAATGACGGATGCGCTCATTGCTTTTGACCCCCTCGCTCGGACGAACGGTAGGTCCCTATGGGAAAACCCTGATTAATCGTTTTAGCGGTCTAGCCCTAGGGTTGGCGCCAAGATGGCAATAAGCCTCATGCCGTTTTTAGCGCAAATGCTTATTAGCTGATATGAAATGGGTCTAAGCCAGAAAGAACGGGCGCTCTAAGGTTGAACTTGTAAGACGCTGCTGCCGGGTTTTGCTGGAGCAGCTGTAAGAAAAGTGCAACGTCACCTCGCGATACTGGATACAACGGCACGCATTTGACGCTCAGGAATAACAACAAAAGAAAAGGCAGTCAGCCATGTTCAAACAATCGAAAGTACGTCAGGCGGGACTTATTCTGTTCGCCACCACCCTGATTCTGATCTTGCCCAATTTACCCAAGGTTATTGGGTGACGATTGCGCTCCCACCTGTGGTGAACGCACCGCACCAGGCCAGCAGCTTTTGGCAGCACCTGCCAGGACATTGCGCTTAGCGCGCCTGTTGCAGGGGCTGTCTTTTTACCTGCCGTTTTCCGTTATCGTGTGCGCCCTTACTCTCTTGCAACGGGCCTGTGCCTTGAAACCGATCCTAGCCCTTTTTGCCCTGCTGCTCAGCCTGCCTGCGGCGGCGGCACCCTTGACCATCGAGCTGGACCACAGCCAAAAGACCTGGCAGACCGCCGAGTTGCTCAAGCACCCCGACGCTCAGACGGTGCAGATCATCGATGATGTGTCCTACAAGCGCACGATGACCTATCGCGCGGTGCCCCTCGCGGTGCTCTTACCGGGCCTTAAGCCTGCGAAACACCTGCAAGCCGTTGCCCTTGATGGTTTTGCCGCCGAACTTGCCGCCGCGCCGTTACTGGAAAAAAACGGCGCCCGCGCCTGGCTGGCCGTGGAAGACCCGGCCCATCCATGGCCACCGCTGGCACAGGGCAAGCCCAGCGCCGGGCCGTTCTATCTGGTCTGGACCCACCCTCAAGCCGGGCATATCAGCCCCGAACAGTGGCCGTTCCAGGTATCGAAATTCAAACAGTTGCAGACGGTTGGCGAGCGTTTCCCGGCGTTATTGCCCGACCCGAAACTGGCGGCGAACGACCCGATCAACCAGGGCTTTGCGTTGTTCCAGAAGAACTGCCTGGCGTGCCATCGCCTCAATGGCGGCGGTGATGCCCAGATGGGCCCGGACCTGAATGTGCCCTACAACCCCACCGAGTATTTCAGCGGAGATTTCCTCAAGCGTTACATCCGCGATCCGCAAAGCCTGAGGCATTGGCCACAGGCGAAGATGCCGGCGTTTACAGCCAGTGTATTGCCAGACAATGAGTTGGATTTGCTGGTGGGGTATCTGCGGCACATGGCAGGCCGCAAGTTGTAGGAGCGAGCTTGCTCGCGAAAAACGTATAAGCGACGCGGGTCACCTGATGGCGCTGCGTTATCGTTAACGTTTTTCGCGAGCAAGCTCGCTCCTACAGTTATCGATCATTCCCACGCAGAGCGCGGGGGCGATCATTGCTGCGGCGCCACGAATACCTTGGCATGCATCTGCTCATGCCCACCGCCACGGCGCATGCCGCGTACCGGGCAGGCGTCGAGGTAGTCCAGGCCCACGGCCAGCTTCAAGTGCCGCTCCGGCCGCGCCAGTTGGTTGGTCACGTCAAAGCTGTACCAGGCGTCATCCAGCCAGGCTTCGGCCCAGGCATGGCTGGCCAGGTGCGCGCTGTCTTCGGTGTACAAATACCCCGACACATACCGCGCCGGGATCCCCAGGCTGCGTGCGCAGGCCAGGAACGCATGGGTGTGGTCCTGGCACACCCCAGCGGCACCTGCAAAGGCCTGGGCGGCGCAGGTATCGACGTCGGTCGCGCCGGGGGTGTAAACCATGGCGTGGTTAAGCGCCTGCATCAAGTCGATAAGCGCCGTGCGGTCGCGGCGCTGATGGCAGTGTTGCTCGGCAAACCCGCGCAGGGCGTCGTCGGGCTCGGTGAGACGCGTGGAGCGCAGGAACGGAAAGGCAGACTGGCTTTCGTGTTCGGCCTCGCGCAATTCATCGATCTCCACCACGCCCCGGGCGCCGATGATGATGGCGTCGTGGGGTTCATCCAGCGTGAGCACATGCAAGATGTTGCCGAAGGGGTCCACCTGCGCCCGCACCGGGCGCGGCAGGTCGAGTTGCCAGCTCAGCACGTGCTGGCGCTCGCTGTCATGGGGCGTCAGGCGCAGGTACTGGATGCTGGCGCGCACCTGGTCTTCGTAGTGGTAGGTGGTGTCGTGGCTGATGGAGAGTCTCATGCCGCCTCCAGGTAGGAACTGTAGATGGCGTCGCCCAACTGGCGGACCAAGGGGATAAAGTCGGTCAGCCAGGCATGCAGGCCTTCCTCGAGGATTTCGTCGATGGCGGTAAAGCGCAGGCGCGCATCCATCTCGGCGGCCAGGCGCTGGGCCGGGCGGCCATTGATGCCGGGCAAGCTGGCGAGGATCTGGTCGATCTCTTCGCTGCAAGCGCGCAGCGAACGCGGCACATCGGCGCGTAACAGCAGCAGCTCGGCCACTTGCCGAGCCCCCGGTGCATCGCGATAAATCTCGGTGTACGCCTCGAATGACGACAGGGCGCGCAGCAACGCACTCCATTGGTAATACGCGTGAGCCGTGCCATCGCTGACCGCCTCAGCCTGTTCGCCGGCCATTTCGTAGCGGGCATCCAGCAGGCGCAGGGTGTTATCGGCGCGCTCAATGAAGGTGCCCAAGCGAATAAAGCGGAAGGCATCGTTGCGCATGATGGTGCCGTAAGTGGCCCCGCGGAACAGGTGGGAACGCTCCTTGACCCACTCACAAAACCGGCTCATGCCGTAGTGGCTCAGCCCCTGCTGGGCGATATCGCGAATGTCCAGCCAGGTGGCGTTGATGTTTTCCCACATGTCGGCGGTGATGCGCCCACGCACCGCATGGGCGCTGGCCCGCGCCGCGCCCAGGCAGCTATAGATGCTCGCCGGGTTGGCCGCGTCCAGGGCAAAAAAGTGCAGCAAGCGTTCAGCGTGCAAGGGGCCATGGCGCGCGTGGTAATCCTCCAGGGTGCCGGTGATCAACAGCGGCATGGCCAATTCGTGCAGGCCATCACCGCGCCCATCCTGGGGCATCAGCGACAGCGAATAGCTGACATCGAGCATGCGCGCGAGGTTTTCGGCGCGTTCCAGGTAGCGCGACATCCAGTACAAATCCGAGGCAGTTCTACTCAACATGGCATCAGTCCTCGACCACCCAGGTGTCTTTGGTCCCGCCGCCCTGGGACGAGTTGACCACCAGCGAGCCTTCGCGCAGCGCCACGCGGGTCAGGCCACCCGGTACCACACGGGTCTCCTTGCCGGACAACACGAAGGGGCGCAGGTCTATGTGGCGTGGGGCGATGCCGTTTTCGACAAAGGTCGGGCACGTGGATAAACACAGGGTTGGCTGCGCGATATAGGCGTGTGGCTTGGCCTTGATACGCGCCCGGAACGCTTCGATTTCTGCGATTGTAGACGCCGGGCCAACCAACATGCCGTAGCCGCCTGAGCCTTGAGTTTCCTTAACTACCAGATCGGGCAGGTTGGCCAGTACGTGGGACAACTCGTCAGGCTTACGGCATTGGAAGGTCGGAACGTTCTGCAGGATCGGTTCTTCATCCAGATAGAACCGGATCATCTCAGTGACGAATGGGTAAACCGATTTATCGTCCGCAACCCCGGTGCCAATGGCATTGGCCAGCACCACATTGCCGCAGCGATAGGCGGCGAGCAGGCCGGGCACACCGAGCATCGAGTCGGGGTTGAATGCCAAGGGGTCGAGAAATGCATCATCGAGGCGACGGTAGATCACATCGACAGCCTTGGGCCCGTCGGTGGTGCGCATGAATACACGGTCATCGCGCACGAACAAATCCGCGCCCTCCACCAACTCCACGCCCATCTCCCGGGCCAGGAAGGCATGTTCGAAGAACGCGCTGTTGAAACGCCCGGGCGTCAGTACCACCACACTGGGGTTATCCAGAGGGCTGGCGCTTTTGAGGGTATCGAGCAGCAAGTTGGGGTAATGGTCGATGGGTGCGATGCGCTGGGCGGCGAACAGCTCGGGGAACAGACGCATCATCATTTTGCGGTCTTCAAGCATGTAGCTGACACCGCTGGGCGTGCGCAGGTTGTCTTCAAGTACGTAGTACGTGCCGTCGCCATCGCGTACGAGGTCGACCCCGGAGATGTGCGAATAGATATCGCGGTGCAAATCCAGGCCCTGCATTGCCAGTTGGTATTGCTCGTTGGCCAGTACCTGTTCGGCAGGAATGATGCCGGCCTTGATGATGCGTTGGTCGTGGTACAGGTCGGCGAGGAACAGGTTCAGCGCCTTGACCCGCTGGATGCAGCCGCGCTCGACAATCCGCCATTCACTCGCCGGAATGCTGCGGGGGATGGTGTCGAAGGGGATCAGGCGCTCGGTGCCTTGTTCGTCCCCGTAGAGGGTGAAGGTGATGCCGGCGCGGTGGAACAGCAAATCGGCTTCACGCCGGCGCTGGGCCAGCAGTTCGGCAGGGGTGTCGGCCAGCCAAAGGGCAAACTCGCGGTAATGGGGGCGAACCTGCCCTGCCCCATCGTACATTTCATCGTAATAAGTGCGGATCATGCCGTACTCCTTGTCACCCGGACGCAAGAACCTTCGCAAGGCCCGTGCCAGCGGCATAAACACTTAATAATCAATCAGTTGAATAATCCCAGCGGATGCACCGCACCGTCCTGGTGCGCGCAGTTGCCTGGGGCAGACCGTGCGCTTCATTGCAATGCGGTCTTTGGCTATCAACAGCATAGTCAGAGTTGATTTCACTGCCCGCCTGCACATACGGATAATCGCTCACATCGGTTGAACAGGACACGTCCTACAGCCAAACCCTTTGCACATTCAGTAACGTGTTAATTCGTGTACTGATGACTCCTCAGTCTTCCCTTTCCGCCACCCTATCCGGGTGGCTTTTTTTTGCGCGTAAAACGGCCGTACACGATGCGGCGGCCGCCCAAACAAAATCGGCCGACCCAAAGGTCAGCCGATACGCTGTGCTGCTCATAAATACCAACTACATGGGTAACCCACGCACCTCCTGCTTGACGCCCCATCCCTCGATAATCCCACCCAGGGGCTCCACCACTGCCTCAAAGTCTTGCTCGAAATCTCCTATGCCGTCGTAGGTTGCGAACATGATTTTGCTCAGTTCCAGGTACCAGGCGCCATCGTCGCGCGCGCTGACCTGAGCATTGAGGGACTCCCCACGAAATCGACCCGCAGCCCTGCGCGCCCGTTCCTCATCCGGGAAAATGGCGTAGAACTCGATGGGGTGAAAACGCGAGAAATCAAAGCCGCCTTCTTTCATGCGGCGCAGTACGTTGGTGCTGATGTCTTCTTGATAGGCTGTGCTCATGAAACGTCCTCCTCAAACCGATGGATAGACTTTCCGTGCTTCCTGAAGCCCCGCGCCCTGCTGGCGCGGGCACCACGGCATAACAACGCCGCAGGAAAACAAGCATGTAGCTGACAAGACCAGACCTTAGCGATTCATTCGCTGATCTCGATTGCAGAGTAGCGCGAAGCTATCACCTCCACCAGAGGTGCTCGTGTGGCGTGTGAAAAATGTTTAGACGGCGGGGGAAATATCGAGAATCTGGATACTGTTCTGGTCTTTGAGAATCTTGACCGTTGGCTCGGGTTTACGGCCCTCCAGGTCATTGAGATCGAGTTCGGCAGCAATCGGCACCAGCTTCGCACGAATCATATGCGCAGCGTCTTCGAGGCTGGGCTTTTGTTCGCAGGTGAACTGCTGCACGGACTTTTCACCGTGATCATCAACGAAGGTAATTTGCCACGTTTGCATCGGTGCCTCCTCGATAAAACCCATAGGTGGGCTTACAAGTATCTGGACCTTGGCGGCGCGCAAAACGTTCCGCTCAAGCCCGGAGGCACCGGATCAACTGCACTTATTTTTCAGCGTGTTCTTTCAAGGCTTTCAAGGTGTTGAACGGCGCGTCCACCACGAACTTGTTGGCCAGCCACGAAGGTACGCTGCCGCCTGGCTCGGTGTGTACCTGATAGGTGACTTCGGTCTGGTTATCGCCCTTTGGCACCAGTTTCCAGAAACCCTCCACCTGGGCGACCCGCACGTAGCCTTTTGCTTCGGGCTTGTAGGTCGGCACACCTTCCAGTTTGCGCGTGACGGTGCCGTCTGCGGCTTTGGTGGTGGTGACGTGGATGTACGAGTCGCGGTCCGTCACGGGGAACGGCGCCTTGAACTGGGTGTAGGTCCAGGCCTCGTCGCCTTTCTTGTCGACGAGTTTCTGGGATTTGCATTCATGGATCCATGCGCAAGCACCGGCCACGTCTTCCTGCAGCGCCTGGACCTTGGCCAAAGGCGCCTTGATCACCGTCACACCGCGATACGCCTTGTACTTGGAACCGGCAATCTCGCTCAGGGACACCTTGATACCGTCTTCGTCCTTGGCGACTTGCCAATCTTCAGCCTGGGCAGTGGCCGCAAACAACAGCGTAAAACCGCACAGCACAGCCACTCGTTTCAGCGAACCCATCGTTGTATTCCTTATTGTTGAAGTTCCGATAGTAAAGCCCATCAAGCCGCCGTCATCTGCTCCCACCAGCCGATCAGCCGGATGGCATCGGCCTGGTCGGTGCCACAGACGTCGATATCCGCCTTGAAATCACTGCACACGGCGGGCCGCTGCGGTTGACCGAACAACTGGCACAGTTGTTCCGCCGACAGGTGCACGCAGCGAACGCCAGCGGGTTTGCCCAGGGGCATTCCCGGCAATGGTGAACTGATGGAGGGGGCAATGCAGCATGCGCCACAGCCTTCACGGCATTTCATGACCAGCAGGTCCTCGACGACTCAATAGGGATGGCCGGGCTAGAGTACGCCCTTAAACAGCCGTTTTAAAATGGCCCAACAGGGGTTTTTCGCGCAAAACAAAAATGACCGACCAGTCTGCGACAGATGGTCGGCGACCCGGGTCACCTGAGCTCAGAAAGTTTATTGCTTGAATTCGAAATCCAGCGCAGCGCCTTCAACATCACGGCGCTCCTCGTTACGCAGTTGCAGCTTCATCTCATTGCTGAGCAAGCGGCCGTTGATCTGGAACGCGCTGTTGTCGGTGGGTTTTTCGCCAAACATTGGCGGCAACAAGGGCACGCTCTTGGGCTTGGGCATGGTGCCGATGGGTTGCAGGTGCCTGACCATGTCCGAAGGCAGGGACAGGTCCAACTGTGCCGGTGGCAGTTTGGTCTGGGCGACTTCATGGGCCGACTTGGACTTGCTCGCCACGGGTGCACGCTTTTTGGTCGAGGCGGCTTTCTTTTGTGCGGTGGGGGATTTTTTCGCAGGCGCTGGCTGCTTGGCTGAGGTCTTCTGCTCGGCACTCACAGCAGGCTTGCCATCGGCCACCGGCGCTGCAGCCAGCACGCTGCCGGCATTGCACAGGCTCAGCAGACCAAGCATCAACGTAACGCGAAAAATAGAAGTCATATCGCCAACAGCATTAACGGCAGAAGGCCATATGCTCGCTTGTTGTGCGCGGCATGACAAGGGCACAGATCAGTCTTGTCCCCTTTGCATACCTCAAAAACCCGCTGCGGCCTCCTGGCACAGCTGGCTGGCAAGCATTCCCAGGGTCATCAACGCCCGCTCTGCCTCGCGGTTCCATGGCGTGCCGCAATTGAGGCGAATACAGTGGTTGAACTGTTCGGTATTACTGAAAATCAGCCCTGGCGCAATGCTGATGCCTTGTTGCAGGGCACGCACATGCAGCTCTTGGGTATTGACCCGCCCCGGCAAACTGACCCACAAGATAAAGCCGCCGGTCGGGCGGGTCATCTGGGTGCCTTCGGGGAAATATTGCTGCACCGCCAATTGGAAGGCGCTGAGGTTCTTGCGGTATTCCTGGCGGATGTAGCGCAAATGACGGTCGTAGCCACCGTTTTCCAGATAGGCCGCGACGCCCATCTGGGTGACGCTGCAAGCAGAATGCGTGCTGAACATCTGCAGGCGCTGGATTTCCTGCTGGTATTTACCGGCAATCATCCAGCCAATGCGCACGCCCGGCGACAAGGTCTTGGAAAAGCTTGAGCAATAGATCACCCGGTCAAGGCGGTCGTAGGCCTTCAGGGCTTTGGTGCGGCCAAGTTCGAACATCAACTCGCCGTAAATGTCATCTTCGACAATCTGAATATCGAAGTCCGACGCCAGGCGCAGCAACTGTTTCTGCCGCTCCTCCGGCATGGTGCCGCCCAGCGGGTTACTCAGGCGCGTGGTCAGCACCAGCGCCTTGATCGACCATTGGTTGGCGGCCAGTTGCAAGGCCTCCAGGCTCATGCCCGTGGCGGGGTCGCTGGGGATTTCGATCACCTTGAGGCCCAGCAGGTCAGCCAATTGCAGCAAGCCGTAATAGGTGGGTGATTCAGCCGCGATCAGGTCGCCAGGGCGCGTCAGCACGCGCAGCGACATCTGCAATGCATCGACACAGCCATGGGTGATCACCACTTCGGAAGGGTCCACGACCACCCCGGCATCGCGCATGCGGATCGCCACCTGGCGGCGCAGGGGTTCAAAGCCAGGGCTGAACATGTAGCTGAAGGCCCGTGGGCTCTGGAAACGCGTGACCTTGGCCAACTGCTGATGCAGGGCCCGCACCGGCAAGTAGTCGACACTTGGCACCGCCGCCCCCAGGGGAAACACCCCTTCACGGCGCGACTCGACCAACACCTGCTGGATGATGCTGCTACGGGTAACCAACCCTGGGCGCTCGACCCGTGCGATATCGGGCGTAGGCGCCGTGAGTGCTGGCGTCTGATGCACGTAATAGCCCGACTGCGGCCGCGCCCGGATCAGCCCCTGGTCTTCCAGGTTGGCGTAGGCCTGCAGCACCGTGGCATGGCTCACATTGAGCTGGGAGCTCATTTTGCGCACCGACGGCACGCGCTCCCCCGGTTGATAGACACCGCGCCGGATGTCCTCAGCCAGTTGCTGGGCAATACGTTGGTAAAGCAACAGATTGGTCATGACGCAGCACTCGATTTCACGGGTATTTTATTTTTGTGTGAAACATACCGGCACAGTTTAGAAGTGTACGGGGACAGTTGCCACAATAGTCGAGCGCGTGCGGGAGTGACAGTAAAAACTGCGGGGGGAGCTGGGGTGGGCATCGCCGAAACGAAATGTGGGAGCGGGCTTGCTCGCGAAAGCGGTGTGTCAGTCAGCACATCCAGTGCTGAGCCACCGCATTCGCGGGCAAGCCCGCTCCCACAATTTGGATCTGCGTCAGCTGTTAGCGGGCAGCGCCCAATTGGCCTTTTTCGTCGGAGAATACAATTTCCACGCGGCGGTTCTGCGCACGACCACGCTCGGAGGCATTGGCTTCCACCGGGTATTGGTCGCCATAACCTTCGACTTCGATGCGCTTGTCATCGATACCCAGGTCCATCAACAGGTCGGCCACCGATTGAGCCCGATCACGGGACAGTTTCAGGTTTTCCTGCTCGCCACCGGTGTTGTCGGTGTAGCCCTCGACGCGCACCCGACGCTTGGGGTTCAGTTGCAGGAATTGCACGATCTTGAGCACTGTGCGGTTGGCCGAGTTCTGCAGTTCAGCTTCGCCGGTGTCGAACAGTACGTCCCCCAGGGTCATCACCAGGCCACGGTCGGTCTGGGTGGTGAGGCTGGCGATCTGCGCTTCAACCCACTTGCCCTGCTGTTGCACGCTGGCCAACTTGTTTTCGCGCAAGGCCAGTTGCAGACGCTGACGCTCCAGTTCCAGTTGGGTACCGCGCTCGGCATTCAGGCCCTGCTGGGTGTGCTCTCGGGCGATGGCGCTGTAACGCTGGCTCAGATAGGCGTAATGCACCACGTCGGCGCCGCTGCCCCAGTAGCTGGACAGGCGGTCTGCGCGAGCCAGGGACTCGCCGGCGCGGATCACGTCTTTGGGCGCGAAGCGCAGCACGTTGGCGTCTTCCTTGACCTTCTGAAAGTCATCGCCAGCCTGCTGCAACGCCTGCTCGCTGGTGGGTTGGCTGGCACAACCGCCCAAGGCCACGCTGCCCAGCAGCAGTACACAACTCAAACCACGGATCATCGGGCTCATTGTGCCTCTCCCAACTGCAGCTGCTTACGCAGGCGAGTGATACGGGTATTGAGCACGTTCAATTGTTCCTGGCTCTTGCCGGTCAGCACTTTGGCCTCGGCCAGACGCGCGTCCAGCTCAGCCTGCTCGGCGCGCATACGCGCACGCTTGTAGGATTGGTCGGCCATGTTGCCCTTGGCCCGGGCGAATTTTTCTTCGGCCAGTTTCAGTTCGGGGGATTCATCGGTGTTGGCCCCGACCGCGGTGGCTTGTTCCAAGGCTTGCTGGGTCAGGCGCATTTGTTCGATCGGCGCAGGATCGGTTGCACATCCCGCCAGCGCGACAACGGCGAGGGCCGCGAAAAGAGCTCGAAAAATCACTGTAAATCCCTACTTTGTTGGGGTGCCGACAGGTTGTTGCAGTTGCGCCTTCCAGCGCTCCAGATTGCGCTGCAGCGCGGCTTGCGCGACACCGGAGGCGGGCAATTCTGTCATCTTTTTCGTCAGCTGTCCGCGCAGCCACGGATCATTGCAGGCCGAGTTGTGGGAAATCGCCAGGTACAGGCCCGGCTGATCGACAGGCACCGCATGGGCCACCAGGTCATTACTCATGCCCAGCGTCTGGGCCATGGCCATGCCGGAATAGCGCCCGGCCAGCACGTAGTCCACCTCACCCAACAACAGTTTCTGGAAGGCCGGCGTCAAGTTGGGCAGGCGTTGCAGGTTGAGTTGCTGGCCGGCAAAGGTCTCGAATTCGGCGCTCAAGCGCGCACGCTCCGATACCGCACCTTTGTGGCCGTGCAAATCGGCGGCGGTGGAATAGACCAGGGCGGAATCCTTACGCGTCCACACCAGGTAGTCGGTCTGCATCAGCGCTGGATGAATGTAGTCGAAGTGGTCCAGCTCGCCCAGGTTCAGCGGTGCGTCGGCGAGGATGTCCATGCGCCCGCTACGCGCTTCCTCCAGGGCCAGGGAGCGTTTTCCGCCGTAGAGCAGGTCGATTTTCAGCCCGAGCTCCTTGCCCACTTGTTGCAGCACGTCAGCGGTCGCGCCGATCAGGTGCGTAGGGTCCTGAGGGTCACGCCAGAGTAAAGGCGGTGCGTCCGGGCTGCCGGTGATCACCAGGCGCTCGCACTTGCCGGCGGCGAGTGTCAGGCTCGGCAGCAGCGTAAGGCCCAGCAGTACAGTCCAGGGGCGCAGCGCCATGGCATGTTCCTTCCTAAAGTGCTCGCGAAAAACGTCAACGATAACGCGTGCTTTCTGAATAAATGCGGCGCCTGTGGGTTTTTCGCGAGCGAGCTCGCGCCTACAGGGAATAAAAAAGCCCGGTCATAAGACCGGGCTCTTTATAAGTGAAGCAGCTGGATTAGACCAGCTTCTCCAACTCCGGTACGGCTTCGAACAAGTCCGCTACCAGGCCATAATCGGCAACCTGGAAGATCGGCGCTTCTTCGTCCTTGTTGATCGCTACGATCACTTTGGAGTCTTTCATACCGGCCAGGTGCTGGATCGCGCCGGAGATACCGACGGCGATGTACAGCTGTGGCGCAACGATCTTGCCGGTCTGGCCGACCTGCATGTCGTTGGGTACAAAACCTGCGTCAACGGCTGCGCGAGAAGCGCCGACCGCAGCGCCCAGCTTGTCGGCCAGGGCGTACAGGTGCTTGAAGTTATCACCGTTCTGCATGCCACGACCGCCCGAGACGACGATCTTGGCAGCGGTCAGTTCAGGACGGTCCGACTTGGCCAGCTCTTCGCCGACAAAGCTGGAAGTGCCAGCGTCGTGGGCAGCGGAGACGGCTTCAACGGCAGCCGAGCCACCTTCGGCGGCAACCGGGTCGAAACCGGTGGCGCGCACGGTGATGACCTTGACCGCAGCGTTGGACTGTACGGTAGCGATGGCGTTACCGGCGTAGATCGGGCGCTTGAAAGTGTCGGCGCTTTCTACCGAGATGATCTCGGAGATCTGGTCAACGTCCAGCTGCGCGGCAACGCGTGGCAGGATGTTTTTGCCGTTGGAGGTGGCGGCAGCCAGGATGTGGCTGTAGCTCTTGCCCAACTCTGCGACCAGTGGTGCAACGTTTTCCGGCAGCTGATGCGCGTAAGCGGCATTGTCAGCGTTCAGGACTTTGCTCACGCCCGCAATTTTCGCAGCGGCTTCAACCACGGCGCCAGCGCCCTGCCCTGCTACCAGGACGTGGATGTCGCCACCGATTTTAGCGGCGGCGGCCACGGTGTTGAGGGTGGCCGGGGCCAGCACCTTGTTATCGTGTTCGGCGATTACGAGGATAGTCATGATCAGATCACCTTCGCTTCGTTTTTCAGTTTCTCGACCAGTTCAGCCACCGACTTGACCTTGATACCCGCGCTGCGCGCAGCCGGCGCTTCGACTTTGACGGTCTTGTTGGTAGAGGCGGTAGAAACGCCCAAAGCATCCGGAGTCAGCGTCTCCAGGGGCTTTTTCTTGGCTTTCATGATGTTTGGCAGGGACGCATAACGCGGCTCGTTCAAACGCAGGTCGGTGGTGACAATGGCCGGCAGTTTCAGGGAAACCGTCTGCGCGCCGCCGTCGATTTCACGGGTGACCGCAACGCTGTCGCCGCTCACTTCGACTTTCGAAGCGAAGGTGCCCTGGCCGTAACCGGTCAGTGCAGCCAGCATCTGGCCAGTCTGATTGTTGTCGCTGTCGATGGCTTGTTTGCCCAGGATCACCAGTTGTGGCTGTTCCTTGTCGACAACGGCCTTGAGCAGCTTGGCCACGGCCAGGGAGGTCAGCTCTTCAGCGGACTCCACCAGAATGGCGCGGTCGGCGCCCAGGGCCAGAGCGGTACGCAACTGCTCTTGGGCGGTGGTCGGGCCGATGGACACCACGACGATTTCCGTCGCCACGCCTTTCTCTTTCAGGCGTACGGCTTCTTCCACAGCGATTTCGCAGAAAGGGTTCATCGACATCTTGACGTTAGCAAGGTCGACGCCGGAATTGTCCGCCTTGACGCGAACTTTCACGTTGTAATCGACAACGCGTTTGACAGCTACAAGAACCTTCATGGATTCCTCGTTACTCTCCGGTGAAAAGAAAGTCGCCTAGGCGAACCTGGCGGTTGATGCTCATCGGCACACAAGGGCACCTCCAAAGACCTCGGCAGTGGCCTTGCACACGGGAAATGACGACCGTTCGTCAGTGGTGACTGAGAGGTCATTCTTTATCGCGGCGTGTAAACTGCGCCCCAACGTTTGGGTGCGCATCACCTTTATTGCCTTCGGCCTGTCTTTGGACGTGCTCTTGAAACCTGCAGTCTGCCTACGGGAAGCGCAAAACCGACCGTATCTTGACCGGAACGCCTATTCTGGTCAATACGGCAAAATGGTCAGTCATAAGCCCCGTTGCTTTGATTTATCTAGGCTGCAGGCAATTCAAACAAACGTTTGTATTGGACGCTGTCAGTGGTCTATATATAATGCGCCACCTAGAGAGACAGGTGGGTGCTGCCTTCGCGCAGAACCACACCGAACCTCCACCCATTAGAAAAAAAAGCCTGTTGAGCCTTGAGTAGGAGATAGCCTGTGGAACGCGAATACATGGAATTCGACGTGGTCATCGTCGGCGCTGGCCCGGCGGGCCTGTCTGCCGCCTGCCGACTGAAGCAGAAGGCCGCCGAAGCCGGTAAGGAAATCAGCGTCTGCGTGGTCGAGAAAGGCTCCGAAGTCGGCGCCCACATCCTCTCCGGTGCGGTGTTTGAGCCACGTGCCCTGAATGAACTGTTCCCGGACTGGAAAGCACTCGGCGCCCCGCTCAACACGCCGGTGGTGCGCGACGACATCTATGTGCTGCGCAGCCCGGAAGCTTCCACCAAGGTGCCCGACTTCTTTGTGCCCAAGACCATGCACAACGAGGGCAACTACATCATTTCCCTGGGCAACCTGTGCCGCTGGCTGGCCCAACAGGCCGAGAACCTGGGCGTGGAAATCTACCCAGGCTTCGCCGCCCAGGAAGCGCTGTTCGACGAGAACGGCGTGGTGCGCGGCATCATCACCGGCGACCTTGGCGTTGACCGTGAAGGCAAGCCAAAAGACGGCCTGTACACCCCTGGCATGGAGCTGCGTGGCAAGTACACGCTGTTCGCCGAAGGCTGCCGTGGCCACATCGGCAAGCAACTGATCCAGCGCTTCAACCTGGACAGCGACGCCGACGCCCAGCACTACGGCATCGGTCTGAAGGAAATCTGGGAAATCGATCCGGCCAAGCACCAGCCGGGCCTGGTGGTGCACACCGCCGGTTGGCCGCTGGACATCATGGGTAACGAGAACACCGGTGGCTCGTTCCTTTATCACCTGGAAAACAACCAGGTGGTGGTCGGGCTGATCGTCGACCTGTCCTACAGCAACACCTTCCTGTCGCCGTTCGATGAATTCCAGCGCCTCAAGCATCACCCGGTGCTGGCCCAGTACCTGGAAGGCGGCAAGCGCATCAGCTACGGCGCCCGTGCGATCTGCAAAGGCGGCCTGAATTCGCTGCCGAAGATGGTCTTCAAGGGCGGCGCGCTGATCGGTTGCGACCTGGGCACCCTCAACTTCGCCAAGATCAAGGGCAGCCATACCGCGATGAAGTCCGGCATGCTCGCCGCCGACGCCGTGGCCGACCGCCTGTTTGCCGAATCCGAGGGCGGCGACGAACTGACCACCTATGTCGACAGCTTCAAAGCCAGTTGGCTGTACGAAGAACTGTTCGCCAGCCGTAATTTCGGCCCGGCCGTGCACAAGTTCGGCGCAATCATCGGCGGCGGTTTCAACTGGCTCGACCAGAACATTTTCGGCGGCAAGATCCCTTTCACCCTGCACGACACCAAGCCGGACTACGCCTGCCTGAAGCTGGCCAAAGACAGCCAGAAGATCGACTACCCCAAACCCGACGGCAAGTTGAGTTTCGACAAGCTGAGCTCGGTCTTCATCTCTGGTACCAACCACGAAGAAGAGCAGCCGTGCCACTTGAAGCTCAAGGACCCAAGCATCCCGATCGGCACCAACCTGCCGCTCTACGATGAACCGGCGCAGCGCTACTGCCCGGCTGGCGTGTATGAAGTGGTGACCAAGGAAGACGGCGAGAAGCGCTTCCAGATCAACGCCCAGAACTGCGTGCACTGCAAGACCTGTGACATCAAGGACCCTTCGCAGAACATCACCTGGGTAACGCCGGAAGGTGCGGGTGGGCCGACTTACCCGAATATGTAAGTCGTTCGCTTAACCAGAAAAGGCTCCCGAGATGGGGGCCTTTTTTGTGGGCGACATCGATCAAAATGTGGGAGCTGGCTTGCCTGCGATGGCCATAGGTATCTACACAATTGTGTAGTTCGCCGCAGCCACCGGTAACCACGATGCGAAGCGAGCCGCTCTTGATCTTGATCTGCTTTTGATCTCAGGCGCCCCGTTGAACCACGCTGGCCGGAATTCGACAGGGATTTGGGGGGTAAACCGGCAGGGATGCCGGTTTAGCCGCCCCGCGCCATGGATGGCGCGTGGCGGCGGCCCCCCAAATCACTGGCGGATTACGGGCACACCGAGCCTAGGCGAGGTGCCGAGTGGTGGGGCAAGAGCCCTTTGGTTACTTTGGGGCTCTTTTCCAAAGTGACCCGCCGTCAGGCGGAACCCTAAGCGGCCGTTACCGCAGCAATGAATATGCACACAATCCAACTGTGTTGACTGACAGGCCGCCTTCGCGAGCAAGCCCGCTCCCACAAGTTGGATCGTTGGGGTGTCAGGTAGATAGGGGGCGGCTGGCAGGCCGTCATCGCAGGCAAGCCAGCTCCCACAATGACCGCGTGGTGTCAGGCGGCCCGCTCTTCGCCTGGGTTGCGCAGGAAGTAGCGTTTGTACTCCCGACTGAACTGCGACGTACTCTGATACCCCACCTTGTGCGCCGCCTGCGCCACACTCATGCCTTCCACCAGCAACAACTGCTGGGCCTTCAATAACCGCAAGCGCTTGAGGTACTGCACCGGCGATAACAAGGTGCAGCGCTTGAAATGCTCATGAAAGGTCGAGGCACTCATGTGCGCAAATCCGGCCAAGGTCTCGATATTCAGCGGCTCGGCGTAATGGGCATGCAGGTGGTTCAATGAGGTGGCGATGCGCGAAAACTGCCCCTGCTGTTCCACCAGCGCACGCAACACATCGGCCTGAGGCCCACGCAAGGCGGTGAACAACAATTCGCGCACCCGCGCCGGGCCCATGATCCGGCTTTCCAGCGGATCGTGCAGGCACTGCAACAACCGCTCGACGCAGCCGCGCATCGCATCGTCCAGCACCACCGAACTCATCGACTCCAGGGTCTGCGCGGTCGGCGGCGGCCCGGCCTGCATGCCCATGGCAATCACCAACTCGCCCAACACCACGCGGTCGATGCCGACCGTGACGCCGTACAGCGGCGCCTCGGGGGCCATGGCAAAGGTCTCGCATTCGAACGGCACCGGCATGGCCTGGATCAGGTAATGCCCGGCGCCATACTCCAGTGTGCGCGGGCCAAGGTAGGCGACTTTGCTGCCTTGGGCCACGAACATCAGGCTTGGCTCATAGATCTGCGGCCCACGCGCCACATCGCAACTGGCGCGCAGTACCTGCACGCCGGGCAGGTGAGTCGGGGAAAAACCGTCGCGGGGCGTGAGCCCTTCGATCAAGGCAACCAGCGTGGCATTGGCGTCCAAATGGCGGGTCAACAGCATGGCAAAAAACTTCGCGAATGAGGGATGACAGCATCATCGCAGGTCTGGCGGCCAATATATCCAAACCTCAGGCACTGCCGGACGAATAGGCATGAGACTCGGAGCAATTGCCATGTTCGCGCCAGGGGCCGGCGCGCAGACTTTGCCGCCTCTGCAGTCCAAGCTTTTGTGAGGTTTACTATGTACATCGCCATCGGTTACGCCGCCCAGTCGGCCACCACGCCCCTCGCCCCGATGTCATTTGAACGCCGCAGCCCGCGCGTCGATGACGTGGCCATCGAGATTCTCTACTGCGGCGTATGCCACTCCGACATCCACCAGGCGCGCAACGAATGGGGCATCGCCGTGTACCCGCTGATGCCGGGCCACGAGATTGTCGGCAAAGTCACCGCCGTCGGCGCCAACGTCACCGCCCATAAAGTCGGCGACCTGGTGGGCGTAGGCTGCATGGTGGACTCATGCCGCCACTGCCAAGCCTGCCAATCAGACCTTGAGCAGTATTGCCTCGAAGGCCCGACCATGACCTACGCCACGCCGGACCGCGTGGATGGCAGCAACACCATGGGCGGCTACTCCGACAGCATCGTGGTCAGTGAGCACTTTGTGGTGAAGATCCCGGCCAAGCTTGACCTGGCCAGCGCTGCGCCGATCCTGTGCGCAGGCATCACCACCTACTCGCCACTCAAGCACTACGGCGTAAAGGCCGGCGATAAAGTCGGGATCCTCGGCATGGGCGGCCTGGGCCACATGGGCATCAAGTTCGCCAAGGCCATGGGCGCCGAAGTCACGCTGTTCACCCGTTCGGCCAGCAAGGCCGAGGAAGGCCGTCGCCAGGGCGCCGACCATGTGATCGTGTCCACCGATGCCGAGCAGATGAAAGCCGCTGCCGGGCACTTCGACTTCCTGCTCGACACCATCCCGGTGCAGCACGACCTGAACCCCTACCTCGATGTGCTGCGCTTTGACGGCGTGCATATCCTGGTCGGCCTGATCGAGCCGGTGGACCCACCCGTCAACGCCGCCAAGCTGGTGCTGGGCCGTAAAGTGTTGGCCGGTTCGCTGATCGGCGGTATTGCCGAAACCCAGGAAGTCCTGGATTTCTGCGCCGAGCATGGCATTACCTGCGACATCGAGATGCTCGACATCCGGCAGATCAACGAAGCTTACGCGCGCATGATTGCCGGTGATGTGAAGTACCGCTTTGTCATCGACATGGCGAGCCTCAAAGCCTGATCAGGCCTTGGCGCCCAACTCCGCTGACAGCCGGGCTGCGACCTGTTTGATCACAGGGATCAGCTCGGCCATTTTCTCCAGCGGCATGTAGGGCACCGTACTGGCGATGCTGATGCCGGCGACAATGCGCCCGCTGGCATCACGCACCGGTGCCGCCACGCAGCGAATCGAAGGCTCGTTGTCTTCAAGGTCAAACGCATACCCCCCCTCCACATACTCATGCATGCGCTGTTCGAACTGCGCCCAGGATTGCTCCGGGTGCTGCGGCCATTGCAGGCTCTTGCCCGCCGCCGGCAAGCTGGCCTCGTACAAGCGCTGCCATTCCTGCGGTGAATCATCGAGCATCAACGCCTTGCCGATACCGGTGCGCGCCAGCGGCATGCGATGGCCGACCCGAGAGCGCATTTCCGGGCCGTTGCGGCCGGGGTTCTTGTGCAGGTAAAGCACCTCGTCGTATTCACGAATCGCCAGGTGAATGGTGTCGCCGGTCAGCGCCGACAACTCGTCCAGGTACGGCACTGCCAGGTTCACCAAGGGCAACTCTTCACGGGCCTGGAACCCCAACTCGATCAGCTTGGGGCCCAGCAGGTAACCGACCTGGGGCACCACGCGCAGGTAGCGCTCGTCCACCAGGCAACTGGCCAGGCGGTGCGTCGTGCTGCGCGTGGTGCCGATGCGCCGGGCGATCTCCTTGAGATCCCGCGCACCGGCCGCCACCGCTTGCACCACGCCCAGGCCGCGCAACAGGGTCTGGGTGCCGGTGGGGGCGGCGTCTTTGACGGGGGTGTGGGCGTTTTCCTGCATATCGGGCCTATAAGTATGAAAGCGGGGGCATTATGGCAAATACCGCCCTCTTGAACACAGGAGATCCAAGGTGGGAGCTGGCTTGCCTGCGATGGCGGTGGGTCAATTAAAGATAGGCTGGCTGACACACCGCTATCGCAGGCAAGCCAGCTCCCACAGTTTGATCTTCACAGGGCGAACATTAACGTTGTTTCATGCGGTCGATGATGACGGCCAGCAACAGGATCGAGCCACGAATCACATATTGGTAAAAGGTATCGATGTTCTTCAGGTTCATCGCATTCTCGATGATCGCCAGAATCAACACCCCGGCAATCACATGGCGGATCATGCCGATGCCGCCGCTCAGCGACACCCCGCCCAGCACACAAGCCGAGATCACGGTCAGTTCGAACCCCTGGCCAATCATCGGCTGGCCCGAGGTCATGCGTGACGCGAGGATCACCCCGGCCAGGGCGCCGATCAAACCGTGCACGGCAAAGATGATGATCTTGGTGCGATCGACATTCACCCCGGCGAGCAACGCGGCTTCCTGGTTGCCGCCAATGGCCATGGTGTTGCGCCCGTAGGTGGTGTAATTGAGCAGCCAGCCAAAGAACACAAAGCACAACACGGTGATGATGATCGGCACCGGCACGCCCAGCAGTTGGCCGTTGCCGAATACGAAGAATCCTTCATTCATCACCCCCACCGCTTTGCCGTTGGAGAAGATGTAGGCCAGGCCGCGCACGATCTGCATGGTCGCCAGGGTGGCAATCAACGCATTGATGCGCAGCTTGGCGATCACGATGCCGTTGATCAGCCCGACCACCAGGCCCATGGCCAAGGCCGCCGACACGCCGAGTAGCACGCTGTCGGTGTCGCGCATCACGATGCCCGCCACCACCCCGGCACAGGCGATCACCGAACCCACCGACAAATCGAAGTGCCCCGACGCCAGGCAGAACAGCATGGTGCACGCGGCAATGCCCACGGTGGAAATCGCCAGACCGAGGCCGCGCATGTTCAACGGCGACAGGAAGTTATCGATGAACACCGCGCTGAGCACAAAAATGCCCAGCGCCGCCAACAGCATCACCCAGTCATCGAGAAATTTGCGCTGATTGAAACCCGGCCAGAAGCCCTTTGCAGTTTTTACCTCAGACATAGCCTAACCCTCTTATTCTTGTTCAAGCCCGCGACTGTGGCAGCGCCAGTTGCAGCAGGCGCGCTTCATCCGCTTGGGCGCGGGGCAACTCACCGGTCAAGGCGCCTTCACTCATCACCAGGATGCGGTCAGAGATGCCCATCACCTCCATCAGGTCGCTGGACACCACGATCACCGCGATGCCACTGGCCGCCAGGTTATGGATGATCTGGTAGATCTCCGACTTGGCGCCGATGTCGATACCGCGAGTAGGTTCGTCGAGCAGCAACACCTTCATCGGCATCGACAACCAGCGGCCAAGGATGGCTTTCTGTTGGTTGCCGCCGGACAGGTACATGATCTTCTGCGCTGCGTTCGGCGTTTTGACCCGCATCGCCTGGATCTGCCGGTCGGCGTTACCTTTCTCCCAGCCTTCGCGCAACAGCCAGCCAAAGGTGGAATGGGCGCCACGGGCGCTGATGTTGATGTTTTCAGCGACGCTGCCCAGCGGGATGATGCCCTCTTTCTTGCGGTCCTCCGGACACAGCAATACCCCGGCGGCGATGGCGTCGCGGGGTGAGCGCAGTTGCAGCGCTTGCCCGCACAGTTCCAGGCTGCCGGCACTGGCGCGCTCTAACCCACTGAGCAGGCGAAACAGCTCGGTACGCCCCGCGCCCACTAGCCCGAACAGGCCCAGGATCTCGCCCTTGCGCACCTGGAAACTGATTGGTTCACGCAGGCCGGGACCGAGCAAGCCGTCCACCTTGAGCGCCACCTCGCCTTGCTCACGCACTCGGTAATCGTAGATATCCTGGATATCGCGACCGACCATGCAGGTCACCAACTGGTCATGGGTCAGCGTGCTCATGTCCTCGAAGGTGCGCACATAGCGGCCGTCCTTGAACACCGTCACCGCATCGCAAATACGGAATACTTCTTCCATGCGATGGGACACGTAGAGCACCACTTTGCCCTCGTCGCGCAGGCGCGCGATGATCGCCATCAAGCGGTCGATTTCCCGCGCCGATAAACTGCTGGTGGGTTCATCAAAGGCGATCACGTTGGCGCCGCGGGACAGCGCTTTGGCGATTTCCACCAATTGGCGCTGGCCCAGGGACAGGCGCCCGAGCTTCTCGTCGGGGTCGATTTCATCGGCCAGGCCCTTGAGGCAGGTCAGGGCCTGCTTGCGCAGCAGGCCTCGGTTGACCACGCCAAAGCGCGTGGGCAAATGCCCGAGAAAGAGGTTCTCGGCCACGCTCATTTCCGGCACCAGGTGCAGCTCTTGGTGAATCACCGCCACACCGCTGGCGATGCTGTCGGCGGCGCATTTGAACGCCATGGTTTGCGCGCCGATTTGCACGGTGCCGGTGGATGGAATGTAGGCGCCGCCGAGGATTTTCAGCAGGGTCGACTTGCCTGCGCCGTTCTCGCCCATCAGCGCGTGCACCGAATGCGGCCGCGCTTCAAAGCTGATCTGCGCCAGGGCTTTCACACCGGGAAACTCCTTGCCGATGCCATTGAAACGCAGGGCCGCGCCGCTCATTTCCACAGGCCGATCTTGGTCAGTTCTTCCTGGAAATTGGCGCGGGTGATCAAGGTCACCTCGTCCATGGCGGTGTATTTGGCCGGTTCCTTGCCAGTGGTGACCCATTCATACATCGCCAGCGCGGTGTTGTAGCCCTCGATATGCGGGCTGGGCAGCATGGAACCGAAGAAGCCGCTGTCGGCTTTTTTCAATTCGCCGATGGCGTCGGTGCCATTGATGCCGATGCCGATCACGTTGGCGGCCTTGAAGCCGGCACTTTCGGTGGCGCGCACGCCGCCGAGCACGGTGTTGTCGTTCATGCCGCCGATGATCAGGTTCTTCGCCCCGCTCGGCAGCTTGACCAGGGCCGAGTTGGTGGCGTCCATGCTGCCGGGCACGTCGAGGGTTTTCAGCGCAGAGGTGAGGATGTGGTCCTTGGGAATACCGGCCTCCTCCAGGGATTTGATCGAGCCGTCAGTGCGCTTCTTGCCGGTGTCGAGTTCGTTGAAGGTGTTGATCACCGCATAGGTGTCCTTCCAGTCCCAACCGCGTTTTTTCGCTTCGGCGGCCATGGCAGCGCCCTGCTTCTGGCCCACCTCAAATGCGGCCATGCCCAAGTACGGCACCTCTTCCATAAAGTTGCCTTTGGCATCGACAAATCGGTCATCCACGGCCATCACTTTCAAATCGTTGACCTTGGCCTTGGCGACGATGGCCGGGCCCAGGGACACGTCTGGCGGGCAGATCACAAAGCCTTTCGCGCCGTTGGCGGCCAGGCTGTCGATAGCCGACAAGGTCTTTTCACCATCGGGCACGGCGATTTTGATCACGGTGAAACCATGCTCCTTGCCGGCCTTTTCCGCGAATGCCCACTCCGTCTGAAACCAGGGTTCCTCAGCCTGCTTGACCAGGAAACCGATCTTCACTTCTTCAGCCGATACCCAGCCGCTGAACGCCATCGCCAGTGCCACGGCACCGAGTGTTTGCTTGAACATGGACCACCTCCTTCTTGTTATTGAAAAACGCTTAGTCGTGGTACATCACAGACCGCCCGCCATCGATCATCAGGCAAGTGGCATTGATAAAGGGCGCCTCGTCGGTCGCCAAGAACAGAGCCGTCATGGCCACTTCGATGGGCTGGCCAATGCGTTTGGGCGGGTGCAGGTCGAACGCGCGCTGGCGTTCGGCGTGGGGGTTTGGGAAACCGTTCCAGTAATCGACGTTGAGCTGGGTTTCGATATAGCCGGGGGCGATGGCATTCACGCGGATGCCTTTGGGCGCGTACTCGATGCCCAGGGCACGGGTGAGGCCGAGCAGGCCGTGCTTGGCGACAGGGTAAGGAAAGCAGCCGGGAATGATGTGGCTGGAATGGGTGGACGCGATATTGATGATGTTGCCGACGCCCTGCTCGATCATGTGCGGCAACACCGACCGGCAGCCGTACCAGGCGCCGTCGAGGTCGATGGCGAAACAGCGGCGCCAGTCCTCGTCGCTCATCTCCAGCGGGTCACGGAACACATTGACCCCGGCACAGTTGACCAGCACATCCACGCGGCCAAAGCGCTCGATGGCCAGGTTGACCAGTGCCTGCCATTGATCCTTGGAGGTGATATCAACCGGCTGGGCGTAAATCTGCGCGCCGCGTTCGCGCCAATGGGCGGCGACCTTCTCGACTTTGTCGCCCTGGATATCGGCAATGATCAACCGCGCCTGCTGAGCCTGGAAACAGGCAACGATGGCTTCGCCAATGCCTTGGGCGGCGCCGGTGATGATCACCACCTTGTTCTTCAGGCGCTCGCCGTAAGTGGGCTCGGGCACGGCGGGTAGGGACAACGGTTGTGCCTGCATCGCTTCACCTTTTTATTTTTAGTAGTGAGTGCTGATGCTGGCGACTATAAACCCATCGCCTGAAATATCTCAATATATAAATTATCATCCCATATAATGGACAAAGCTAAAAAAAATGTGGGAGCGGGCTTGCTCGCGAATGCGGTGTGTCAGTTAAAGCATGGCTGACTGATACACCCGTCCCTTATACACATCTGACGCTGCCGACGAAGAGAGAGGCGTAGAACCCGGTGGTCGTCGCCTCATTAAAAAAAACACCAAACACCCATCATCCACATTCTCTACTACCCTCCTGCCACTAACTACACACTGAATCAATTCAAACGCACTCTCAGACTAATACATAGACTGACCACCAACCCAACCCAT